>NZ_JBEUTW010000094.1:0-46122 GCF_040492675.1 Bacillus sp. AP50 | reverse complement strand
CTATATATTATATGAAAAATCTATGGGAAGTGAGTAGTAAAAGGGTTGAAAGTTATTGTTAAAGTACAGCTGAAATGAGCGTAATCATGTTACATAGCAGTGAAATACACGGGAGAGTTTTCTCAACTAGCAGGAAATTTACTGTATATTTCTTGCAAAATCTATTGTATAATGATTATAGAAGTTACTTATTAAAAGTAATTGTTGTTTATTATAAGTTGTTGCTTACATGAAATGTGATTTTTGTACTTTTCAATAAGACAAGTTATCACGAAAAATTGCTGAAGTTAGAAATTAAAACTGTATTTAGTACAGAATTTGTACTCTTTAAGGAGAGTGAGCTTTGTATGGTAACATTATATAGTTCTCCAAGCTGTACGTCTTGTAGAAAGGCGAAATTATGGCTAGAGGAAAATCATATTCCCTATACAGAACGTAATATTTTCTCAGATCCATTAACGATTGAGGAAATTAAAGAGATTTTACGTATGACAGAAAGCGGAACGGATGAGATTATTTCTACTCGTTCGAAAGTTTTCCAAGAATTGAATGTAAACTTAGAGTCTTTACCACTTCAAGATTTATATAAGATGATTCGTGACTATCCAGGGATTTTACGTCGTCCAATTATGATTGACGAGAAACGCCTTCAAGTTGGTTACAACGAAGACGAAATTCGTCGTTTCTTACCACGTACAGTAAGAACGTTCCAATTACGTGAAGCACAACGTCTTGTAAATTAATTATAATAATATGAAAACCTTCTACCTATTATATAGTAGAAGGTTTTTTTTAATGTTTCACATTGCGTAATCGAACTTGTTGTACAATAAAGCCGATGCATAAAATAGTGAAAATGAACAAATAAGGAATGCTTGCAGTGAAACTTGGATTGTTATGAAAAAAGGTTGCAAGTCTGTCTTCATGTGTAACCATTTTTCCTGCAGTATAGGCAAGAATCGCTGCACCGCAATAAATGAGGAATGGAAATCGTTCCATAAGTATTAAAATAAGTTTGCTGCCCCAAATAATAATCGGGATAGAAATGAGTAAGCCGATTATGACGAGTAAAAATCTCCCGTGAGCTGCACCTGCAATGGCAATAACATTATCAAACCCCATAACGAGATCCGCGAAAACAATTGTCCGCACAGCTTGAAATAAAGTTGTTTTTCCTTGAATAGAAGAAAGATCGTTGCTATTATCGGTTAATAAATTGACTGCAATTAATGTAAGTAAAACCCCGCCAATCAATTGTAGAAATGGAATGTCGAGTAAATAGACAGCTAGTATAGTAAGGACAATTCTTAGTACAATCGCTAAAAGAGTACCGATCAAAATAGCCTTATTTCGTTTCGATTCAGGTAAATTTCGGCTAGCTAGTGCGATGACGATTGCATTGTCACCACCTAATACAACATCGATACCGACAATCATTAGTACGGATGTTAAAAACTCTAAGTCCATTCGTCTGCCTCCATTTATGATGTTTTAATAAGCGAACTATATGTATGTGATGAAGAAAGTTGTTGTTAAATAATCTCTTCTAATAGAAGTTTCACTTTATTACAGTGTACGGGGGAATGTGGAAATGTATGTCCAAATTTTTTGTAAGTAAGAAATCGCTATAATAATATATTTATGTAGTTTATCGAGTAAAGATAGGCATATAACTATTTTTGTAAAATAAATCGATTTTATTTCCATTCTGGAGAATCTTATCATAAAATGAGAGTACAAGAATCTATTGATTTGTCATATGAGTGGGGAATCCCTTCATAACAATTCTAAGCAGGAAGGGAGAGTTGTATTTTGGATATTGAAAGAATTAATGATCATACGATGAAATTTTTTATTACGTACATTGATATAGAGGATAGAGGATTTAATCGTGAAGAGATTTGGTATGATCGCGAACGAAGTGAAGAGCTCTTTTGGGAGATGATGGACGAAGCTCGTGATCATGACGATTTCTTTATTGATGGGCCGTTATGGATTCAAGTGCAAGCAGTCGATAAAGGGATTGAAGTACTTGTCACGAAAGCAGAGCTTTCAAAGGACGGGCAAAAGCTGGAACTACCGATAGGGGTAGACAAAATTATAGATATTCCTCTAGATGAAGGCATCGAATCATTATTCCAGCAAGAATTAGTCGAAGAGGTAGAAGAACAAACAGGAACAAACTTTAATGAAGATGGTACGTTTGGCTTTTTAATTAAGTTTAATGATTTTGAAGATGTCATTTCATTAAGTCATCGTCTTATCTTTGAAGATATAAAAGATGAGCTGTATTCATTTGAGAACCGCTATTATGTATATGTGGAATTCGATGAAGTGCTACATGATGAAGAAGAAATCGATCGTATTTTAAGTATTATTTTAGAATATGGAGAAGAATCAACTTTAACAATTCATCGTGTAAGTGAGTATGGAAAACAAATTGTGAAAGAGCATGCGCTTGAAACGATTCGCAATAATTTTCCTGCTAAAACGTAGGCCGATTTCTGTAGTATGAAATCGGCTTTTTATATGAAGAATAGGAAAGCTTTCTTAGTTAGGAGGTAAGAGATGAAAAATACGTTAAAGCTGATTTTCTTTATACTGCTATTGTTCGCATTATTTGTTTCGTTACGTATGTTTATTGATGTAGCATTTTATTCAGATGTGATTGGGATAAAAGATGTTTCGATTTTAGGTATTATTAGTATTTTATTTACAGTATCTGCGTTTTTAATTGGTTGCGTTATTTTCTTAGAGAACCGTCATCCGTCAAAAACACTTACATGGCTCATTGTGTTAGGTATTTTTCCGGTATTTGGATTCTTCGCTTATTTATTATTCGGACAGAACTTTCGGAGGAAGAGAATGTTCCAAAAGAAGGCGTTGCTCGATGAACAAGCGTTTTTACAATATAAGGGGCATGAAGATTACGAAGAACGGATTTTACGCAATCATAAGCATCAAGAGCTGTTATTTCGTTTAGCGGATCGCTTAGGCGCTTTAAATATTTCATTTCAAACTGAAACGAGAACATTAACAAATGGAGATGAAACGTTTCAGGCCATTTTAGATGGATTAAAACGAGCGAAACATCACATTCATATGGAATATTACATTGTGCGTGATGATAAGCTTGGAACGGAAATTAAAGATATTTTAATACAAAAATCAAAAGAGGGCGTAGTCGTTCGTTTTTTGTATGATGCGGTTGGAAGTTTTAAATTATCAAAATCGTATATTGAAGAATTAAACGATGCAGGAGTCGAAATGATTCCGTTCTTCCCTGTACGCTTTCCGATTTTAAACGATAAAATTAATTATCGAAATCATCGAAAAATCGTTATTATTGATGGAAATGAAGGCTTTGTAGGTGGATTAAATATTGGTGATGAATATTTAGGGAAGGATAAGTACTTCGGCTTTTGGCGAGACACACATTTATATTTGCGTGGTGAAGCTGTACAAAGTTTGCAGCTTATTTTCCTTCAAGATTGGTTTTATATGACTGGTGAGGCTGTGCTAGCCCCTGAATATTTACAAGCGAAAGCAGTTGAGGGGGAGCATTGGGGAGGCGTGCAGCTTGTTGCAGGTGGGCCTGATAATAAATGGGAAACGATTAAGCATTTATATTTTGCCATGATTGCTTCTGCTCGGAAATCCATTTGGATTGCAACGCCGTATTTTATTCCGGATGATGATATTTTATCCGCATTAAAGGTTGCTGCACTTGCTGGTATTGATGTTCGTTTATTAATGCCGAGTAAACCGGATAAGCGTACTGTCTTTTACGCATCGAGATCTTACTTCCCAGAGCTTTTAGATGCAGGTGTAAAGATATATGAATATGAAAAAGGTTTTCTTCATAGTAAAGTTGTCATCGTCGATTCTGATTTAGCTTCAATTGGGACAGCTAATATGGATATGAGAAGTTTTCATTTGAATTTTGAAGTAAATGCCTTTTTATATGATACAGATAGCATTCGAAAACTTGTTCAAGACTTTAAAGATGATTTAGAAGAATCAAGTGAAATTCATGTTGATCATTTTCATAAAAGACGTCTTCATAGACGAATTGTTGAATCAACATACCGCTTATTATCACCTTTATTATAAAAAGAGATGTCCGAAATTGGGACATCTCTTTTTTAAAAGGAATTTGTAACAAATTGTAGAATATAAGGAGCTGAAAGGGTGTGATTACGATATTTATCGCTAAAAGAGAAAACGGAGAGAAAATTCATTTACTCTATAATTGTAATGAAAAGCTTTTGCGCCGTATGCGTCAACAAGAACGATTCTTTTGTGTAGCTTGTGGAAAGGAAGTGCAAATGAAATTAGGGAAACAAAAAAGTTGGCATTTTGCTCATAAAAAAGTGGATTCATGTCTTGCCTTTTATGAAGCGGAATCAACGTATCATATGCACGGTAAAGAATTGTTATATAGATGGTTCAAGCGTCAAAACTTTCAGGTGGATATAGAGTACTACCTTCCAGAAATTAAGCAACGACCAGATGTTTTTGTAGAGAGGGCGGGCAGAAAAATTGCAATTGAATACCAATGTGCAAACCTCGCTATAGAGCAGCTGTACAAAAGAACATATTCGTATTGGCAAGCTGGTATACAGGTCATTTGGATCGTTGGTGGAAATCAATTGAAAAAGCAATCTGCATATTGGATGAAATTTTCCTCACTTATGGCTTTCTCCTTACAATCTTATCCTCAGCCACTTCTTATTTTCTTCTGTCCGAAACAAAAATCATTTATGAAATGTGCATTTGTCACTCCCTTTTCTACAAATGTCTTTTTCTCACATACTATATATTTACCAACTGATACGACTACTTTTGAAATGCTTTTTTCTCTCGTTCCTTTCGGGAAAGAAAGATTGGGTGAAGAGTGGAAGAAGAGAAAGAACTACTTCCGCAAAAATGCCCTGCCGATTTGGAATTATAATTATAAGTCATTATTACGCCTCTTATATCAATTTAAATGTACCCCAGCGAGCTTTCCTTCTGAAATTGGTGTTCCACTCCCTTCTGGATTTGCTTTTCAAACAAACCCATTTATATGGCAAGCTTTTCTCTATATGAAGTGTATAGGGGAGCTTGCAGTGGGAGAGTGTATTTCTCTTCAATACGTGTGTAGTTATGTAAAAAGGTATACGAAAAGGCGGATACTTCCGTACTTTTCAAAGCATATATGGAAAGTGGCAGTTACTGAATATATGACATTTTTATGCTATATAGGTGTTTTGCGTAAAGTGGGAACTTATACGTACCGGAAAATAAGGGATGTCATGATGTTAAAAACAGAGGAGGAGATTATGAAACATGATGAGATTTGCTTAATACATGCGCTATCTTTATTTGAGGCAAATTTTAACATGAGAGGAGGAAAAGGGGATATAATAAAGAATGATTGTGAAGGAATTACATAAGAAAAAAACGAATTGTACTTAAGTAGAGATATTTAAAGGAGGGCTTAAAGAATGTCTGAACAAAACAAAGCGAAAGCATTACCAGATCGCAACGAGATTGAAGAAGCAAGTACGTGGCGATTAGAAGATATTTTCCAAACGGATGCAGAATGGGAAAAAGAATTTCAAGCTATTAAAGAGCTATTGCCGAAGTTAACTGAATTTAAAGGGAAACTTGGTGACTCTGCGGACAATTTACTTGAGGCATTGCAATATGAAGATGAAATATCAATGCGATTAGGTAAGTTATATACATATGCTCATATGCGTTACGATCAAGATACAACAAACTCTGTATATCAAGCATTAAATGATCGCGCAACAAATTTATATTCACAAGTATCTAGTAGCACAGCGTATATTGTTCCTGAAATTTTATCGATTTCAGAAGATACACTGCAAACATTCTTGAAGGAAAATAGAGATTTAAGTGTATATGAACATGCATTAGAAGAAATTACACGTCAACGCCCGCACGTATTATCAGAAGCTGAGGAAGCTTTATTAGCGGAAGCGTCTGAAGTAATGAGTTCATCAAGCAATACATTCGGTATGTTGAATAACGCGGATTTAAAATTCCCATCTATTAAAGGGGAAGACGGAGAAGAAATAGAAATTACACATGGCCGTTACATTCAGTTTTTAGAAAGTGATGATCCTCGTGTTCGCAAAGATGCATTTAAAGCTGTATATGAAACGTACGGAAAATTTAAAAACACATTCGCAAGTACGTTAAGTGGAGCAGTAAAACGTAATAATTTCAATGCGCGTGTTCGTAAATATGATTCTGCTCGCCAAGCTGCATTGAGCAATAATAATATTCCGGAAGCAGTATACGATCAACTCGTTGAAACAGTAAATGACAACTTACATTTATTACACCGTTACATCGATATTCGTAAGCGTGCACTAGGACTTGATGAGCTTCATATGTATGATTTATATACACCACTTGTACCAGAAGTGAAAATGAATGTGAAATACGAAGAAGCGCAAGACCTTTTATTAAAATCTTTAAACGTACTTGGTGATGAATATGTTGATATTTTGAAAGAGGCATATGAAAATCGCTGGGTAGATGTGTATGAGAATAAAGGAAAACGAAGCGGGGCATATTCATCTGGTGCATATGGAACAAATCCGTATATTTTAATGAACTGGCATGATAATGTAAATAATTTATTTACACTTGCTCATGAGTTTGGTCATTCGGTGCATAGTTACTATACAAGAAAAACACAACCGCACGTATATGGTGATTATTCCATCTTCGTAGCAGAAGTGGCATCTACTTGTAATGAAGCGCTTCTAAATGATTATTTATTAAAAACGACAGAAGATAAGAAAGAGCGTCTATATTTATTAAATCATTATTTAGAAGGGTTCCGTGGTACTGTATTCCGTCAAACGATGTTTGCAGAGTTTGAACATATTATTCATAAGAAAGTACAAGAAGGACATGCTGTCACGCCAGACATGCTAACGGAAATTTACTACGATTTAAATAAGAAATATTTCGGTGACGCTTTAGTAATCGACGAAGAGATTGGTTTAGAATGGTCTCGTATTCCACACTTCTACTACAACTATTACGTATATCAATACGCAACAGGATTTAGTGCAGCGACAGCTCTGTCTAAACAGATTTTAGAAGAAGGACAACCAGCAGTAGAACGTTATATTAACGAGTTCTTAAAAGCAGGAAGCTCTGATTATCCAATTGAAGTGCTGAAAAAAGCAGGAGTAGATATGGCATCTCCTGAACCAGTAAAAGAGGCGCTACAAGTATTTGAAGAGAAATTAAATGAATTAGAAGCATTATTATTTGAAGAAAAGTAATGAAAAAAGACGAGGGATTGTATCCTCGTCTTTTTTGTTGAATAGATTTAATGTCGATATTTGTTGAAGAGAAAGGTGGATTTTTTTGTTTTTTCTAACTGAAAGGATAGCTTTACGGCTGATTTTTGAAATTAAAACCCTTTGAATCGTTTTTTATAATTGAAATAAGAGAGTGTGATAACGATGATTCCGAATAAAAGAGGTAAGGCAATAATTTTAGGAAAAGCTTGTAGTAGAGAGAGGATGTACAAGAAAAAAGAAACGATGACAGCTAGAAAGAGAAGAGCAATATAAGATTTTTTCATAAATAAACCCCCTAAATGACCTTTTTTATAGCTTATTCAAAAATGAAAACGTTTAGAATGTGACAAAAGTGTGAAATTCGACAAAAGGGGTTGTCATCTGACGTCGAATCTTGTAATATAATAAGCGTGAACGAATTCACATACAAACATATACCCCTTTGTTTGAACGTGAAAATTTCTCCCATCCCCTTTAATATTTTTATAAGCCGTAAAGAAAAAGACCTGGTGTTTACACCAGGTCTTTTTCTTTTGCTATCCATTTCCAATAACGTTCGCATTTTACTTCTATCATTTGTACTTTTCGTTTCAGTTGTAATTTTTTTAGTTCGCGTTCAATTTCTTGTTGCGGACAGTCATAAATAAATGCTACTTCTTTTGAAGATATAAATTGTGTTGCTTCTAGTAGCACTTCTAAAGGTGGTAATGGTTCTGGCTCAATTTCACATTTTACAAGTTCTTTCAATAATTGTACGTATACATCGTAGGAATAATTTCCAGCGATTTTAATACCTTCTTCATCTGAGTTCGCATGAAAAAAGACGAGGGAAGGTATTTCTGTAATATGCATTTCATTCGTGAATTTCAAGTCACATTGGAAAGCTTTTTTTGCACTAGCAGAATGTAAATCTTTTTTAAATTCTTCTACATCAATATTGCTATCTCTCGCACATGCAAGTAATAGTTCGCAATCAGGGTTTGATACATTTTCAAGGAAAATGTATTCTTGGAGTTTTCGCAAAAACTTCGAACCTGCTTTTCGGCCTTGCAACTCCGCTGCCTTAATTGCCATCGAAACTAAATATGGTGTTGACGATGCTTCTTGCATATGTACCTTTCCATCACATGAAAAACCTTGTAAACTGGTTGTCTTTTCCCACACAAATCGAATATTAGCAGGTTTATTCCATTTGTGTGAGGAAGCGTTCGTTCCATCCACTTTCCCTGTTACGATATGACGAATAGAGAAGTATTTCCCGTATTCAAGCCATAGTTTAATAATAAAAGGCTCAATTTCCCAGCAATCTTTACAAAGTGGATCAATAAATAAATATGCTTCTACAGACTTATGCTCGCATGCGGAAGGAGATGGCATATTTATATGCTTTGCTTCCTGCTTATCCATTACACTTCACCTGTTTCGTTTGGAGTATTAACCATATGCTGAGCGGTTAATGCTAAACGTTCAAAAACAAACTCTCTTATATGATCATGCACTCCAGTATCATCCATTGCTTGCTCCATACATGATAGCCAAGCCTCTGCTCGTTTTGGGGTAATCTCAAACGGGAGATGGCGTGCTCTTAACATAGGATGACCATGTTCTTCAGTGTACAAATTAGGACCACCTAAATATTGGGTTAAAAATTGCTTCTGCTTCCTAGCGGTTTCTGTTAAATCTTCCGGGAAGATGGGAGATAAGTCAGGGTGTTTACTGACATAGGAATAAAATGTATCTACTAATATTGCAATGCATTGTTCACCGCCAATTGCTTCAAATGGTGTCATCGGTTGCTTGCTCATCCTTTATAAACTCCTTTTTCCATGAAATGTATATCTATTGTAGCAATGGAATGTTCGAGAGGGCAAATAAACAGCCTTCTCAAAGATTCTTTGCTTATTCTACGGGTGTAACCTTTTTTAGTGAGATGTATCCACTAGTGAAACATATTCACTAGTGGAATTTTCACTTTAGCGTGCTTTGTTTTGTTTGGCAAGGAAAAAGCGTTTTACTTTGTTATTTGTATGGCGAACAGGTATGTTATGTTGCGTTAATAAATCAATAAATGCAGCTTTTCCTGTTTCTTCATCTTGCACTTCAAATTCAATTTCATAATCATCGTGATTGTAATAGAAACTATGATCAAAGACAAGCGTTCCGCCTTTAAATAATGTTTCTGCTCTTTCTGTTGTTAAACTACCCATATATGTTAAAGCAGAAACAGGAATTTGTAATTTGTGTAATTGATCTACTACTGCTCCTTGAATGATTGTGTTTGTTTCCATCATCATTTTTGCTTCGTCTTCTGTTACGACTTGATGCGTTTCTAATAAACCGATTTCTGCAGGTTGTTTCAACGTTAACGTATAAGTTTCTCCTTTATGACGAATACGAAGTGCAGAGCCAGCTTCTTTTAACGAGAAGTCAGGTGTTTCAAAGTAGTGATTCACTTGTTTTGTAAATGCTTCAATAGAAAACGATTTACATAATGTATCGAATTCTTCTTTTGTAACGATATTTTTGAATTCAATTTCAATTTCTTGTGTCATTGTATAATCTCCTTTTGAAAAATAATTCTTTACACATTATCGCTTTTTCATAAATTTGGTTCAATGTTTTATTTGTTTGCGTCCATGTTATGATACAATAATACTGTTAAGTAAGACAGGAAGTTGAGATGGAGGAGTTAGAGCATGCAAAATAAAATCCAAGTTAAGAGCGTAGAAAAGAGAGAGAATGCTCTTATTTTTTGTGCGGAAAATAGTGAAATAGAGGTAAAGGAGTTAAGTGCGCGTAATCACGTACTTGTAGACTCAGACAATTTATCATTTTTATATATCTTAGAAAATGAATCATCTTTCATTTATGTAAGTATTCCGCACACATGCTGGGAAGCAATGCATGAAGCGATGAATAACGATGTGGTTATGTTCGTTCGCGTGAATGACATTGAAATGGAATTAGAAGGATTAAAAGAAGAAGTAGAATATTTAGTTGAAAATATTGAAGGTAATGCAAATTACGGAGAAGAATTAGTAACTGCTGTAGAAAAAGTATTTCTATAAGCAAATGGATTGATTTTGGTGGTGGTTGAAATGAATCGAAATTGGGAAGAATTTTTAGCACCTTACCACCAAGCGGTGGCAGAGCTGAAAGTGAAACTAAAAGGAATGCGTACTCAATTTGCAATGTTAACAGAGCATTCTCCAATTGAGTTTGTAACAGGAAGGGTAAAGTCGGTTGCAAGTATTATTGATAAAGCGGAGAAGAGAAATGTACCGCTAGACCGATTGAGAGAAGATATGCAGGATATTGCTGGGCTTAGAATGATGTGTCAATTTGTTGATGAGATTAAGCCTGTTGTAGAATATCTTCGAAAACGAAATGACTTTGAAATCGTGGAAGAACGTGATTATGTTACGCAAAAGAAAGATAGCGGTTATCGTTCTTATCATGTTGTCATTAGTTATCCTGTTCAAACGATTCAGGGTGAACAAAAAGTATTGGTAGAAATCCAAATACGCACGCTAGCAATGAACTTTTGGGCAACAATTGAGCATTCTTTAAATTATAAATATAGTGGACGTTTTCCTGAAGATATTAAAATAAGGTTGCAACGTGCAGCTGAAGCGGCGTTTTTATTAGATGAAGAAATGTCTTCTATTCGTCTTGAAATTCAAGAAGCGCAAAAGGCTTTTTCAAGAAAGCAAGAAACGAAAGATTCTGAATCATAAACTAAAGGGTGTTGGGCGATGAAATTTACAATTATGTCAAAGGGAGATCAATCATCAGATACACTGGCAAGCACGATGAAAGAGTACTTGCTAGATTTTGGATTTATAATGGATGAAAAGGAACCCGATATTGTAATTTCTGTTGGGGGAGATGGAACGCTTTTATATGCGTTTCATCGTTATTATAATCGATTGGATGAAACAGCATTTGTTGGTGTACATACAGGACATCTAGGTTTCTATGCAGATTGGTTACCGACAGAAGTAGAGAAATTAGTAATTGCAATTGCGAAAACACCATTCCAAGTGGTGGAATATCCGCTTTTAGAAGTTATTATTCGCTATGTGAATGGAAGTAAAGAGTCACAGTATTTAGCGATGAATGAGGCGACTGTAAAACGTGCAGAAGGTACATTAGTAACAGAAGTAGAAATACGCGGAGAATATTTTGAAACATTCCGCGGAGACGGCCTTTGTATCTCTACTCCTTCAGGAAGTACCGCGTATAATAAAGCGCTTGGCGGAGCGATTATTCACCCATCTATTGAAGCGATACAAATTGCAGAAATGGCGTCCATTAACAATCGTGTATTTCGTACTGTAGGATCGCCACTTGTATTGCCGAAGCATCATACATGTGTGTTAAAGCCAGCTGCAGGAATGAACTTACAAATTACAGTGGATCATTTAACGATGGTTCATCAAGATGTGAAATCAATCCAGTATCGCGTCGCAAACGAGAAAGTACGATTTGTTCGTTTCCGTCCATTCCCGTTCTGGAAACGAGTTCGTGACTCGTTTGTTGCAGATAAATAGAAAGGGTTATATATTTGAACAGATTTACATTGAAATGGGATATAGGTCCGGCTGAAGAGGGAACTTTAGTTAGGGAATTTTTGAAAACGAAATGTATTTCTAAAGCCGCTTTAACGGATATAAAGTTTCACGGCGGGGCAATTGAAGTAAATGGTCAACATGCGAGTGTTCGTCATCAGTTGCGTGCTGGTGAAGAATTACGTGTCTTTTTTCCAGTTGAGGAAAGAAGTGAAGGGATGATGGCAGAAGATATCCCTTTAAGCATTGTATATGAAGATGACGCGGTTCTTATCATTAATAAAGAGGCGAACATGTCAACGATTCCGTCTAGAGAACATCCGACAAGGAGTGTTGCCAATGCGCTTTTATCTCATTATGATAAGCAGCACCTTGCAAGTACAGTGCACATCGTAACACGTTTAGATCGTGATACTTCGGGGCTTATGCTTATTGCAAAAAATCGTTTCGTGCATCATCTTTTATCGAAGCAGCATCAACAAAAAGCTGTGAAACGAACGTATGAAGCGATTGTTCACGGAAAGATTGTAGAACGAGAAGGAATGATTGATGCACCAATTGGTCGGAAATCTGATAGCATTATTGAGCGAACGGTTTGTGAGGATGGACAAAGGGCAGTTACTCATTTTAAGGTAATTGATAGTACATATCATAAGACACATGTAGCGCTTGAGCTTGAGACAGGAAGAACGCATCAAATTCGTGTGCATATGGCTCATATAGGACATCCGTTACTTGGTGATAGCTTATATGGAGGGAGAAGGGATGAAATGAAACGGCAAGCACTTCATAGTAAATCTTTGACGTTTTATCATCCTATTTTAGAGAAAGAGATGTCTTTCACTATAAAGCTTCCAAGCGATATGCAAGAAGTGTTGCGGCATACTTAAAAAGGGAACAAAATTCTTATATTATAAAGAATTTTGTTCCCTTTTTTCTTAGCGGAATAATATTAAAATTTGGTTTTCACCCGTACGCTTTATAACGAAAAATCCACTTTCGGCTTTTGTAGCAATGCCATTGTCATTTGGACGACAATATCCATGTGCTTCGCAAGTGCCGTCATCACGTACTAACATTTGTCCAATTAATCCGACAGGAAGCCACTCGGCGCGATCTTTTCTTGCTACATATTTGCGAGTTGGATCCCATTCTGTATTTAAAAGAGGTTGTATTTCTTCGGTTTCCGTCCATACATATTGGCGTTTTCCAAAGTTATCTGTTTTATAACGTTTTTCCCAACTTAAAGCCCCGCTATTTCCTATAAGGGCAGGGGTTGCACTAGATATTCCTAAAATGAACGAATCGCGTGAAGTAGCTATCCGAATTTTTTCTTCGTTACTAAATGTAACGAAATAACCGACATCAATAGGTTTATAACCTTCGGTTTCAAACATTTGTGCAAAATCCGTTCCGCTTGCATTGTAAGACGCGCCCTCAATGTACATTTCTCCATTATGGGCAAGCCATTTAGCCCCGATATTATGGTCGGTGTCGCTTACACCATTTGCAATAAACCAAGAATAAGCTTCTTCTGCAGTGCCGAAGCGCCCCATAATATGGCTACCTGCAAAATGAGCTGTTGATGTATGATGACCTTCCGCATGAGAAGAGGATCCGTTAGCGATAGTTGCGGTTCCTTCTGCGTGTGCTGCTTCGCCTAAAGCAATCGTCTGTTTACCCTCCGCATGAGAATAAGCCCCGCCTGCTGTCGTTTCACTTCCCTCACTATGCGAACTATGTCCAGTTGCTTTTGAGTTTGATCCTTCTGCATGAGAGAAAGAACCTTTTGCGTGTGTTAATAAGCCTTCCGCATGTGCTGCCATGCCCTCCGCATGAGAGTGAAGCCCCTCCGCATATGCATATCGGCCGCCCCTTTTAACTTTTGTATTTTCAGGTGTAGGTGTCTCAATTATGAGTGGTTTTTCAGTTTGTATATCATTCGATGAAGCCAATGCCTCTTTTATTTTTTTTACTTTGTTTATAATAGCAGCTGGAATTTCTGGTTCCACTTTTTTATTTATTGCTACAGAAATATTTTCTGCCGTCTTTTCTTCTGTTTGGTTAGAATGTAGTATCTGTTCATCTTGATTTGAAAGCTGTTTATTTTTTTGTTGCATCTTTATTTTTCTGCGATTGATTATGCGGCTCATCACAGCATTTTCTAAAGAGACATATGTTGGTTTTACTTTGCTTTTTTTTGATGACTCTTGTTCTTCCAGTTCTTCTATCGCTGCAGCCCGAATACTACACCAGTTGTTAATTCCGTACATGGGCAGATATAAAGGGGGAAATTTTCTTTTTTGTTTAGAAGATTTTTTCTTCATTCTGTCACCTCCTGCGACATTATATGTAGTGTAATTAAAAAAAGATGCACTTTATTGCATCTTTTTTTAATTACTTTACCTAGTTTTATATGAGATCTGCCTAAATAATGCTAAGTAAGGTAGTTATGAAATTGGACGGAATTTCTCAGCGACAAAAGGTAAAGAAGAAGGGACAGAGATAGTCTCCATTTCAGGATAACGTAATCCGGTTAATTTGCCACCAAATACAGCACCAGTATCAATATTGACTGTCTGATTGACGAATCGAGGTTCTGCTACTGGTGTATGTCCATATACAATCCAAGCTTGCCCCTTGTATTCTTGCGCCCAATCGCGACGGACCGGTGAGCCATCGGCATGCTTTTCTCCTGTAATATCGCCATATAATACAAAGGTTTGTACTTTTTTATCTCGTCTTCCTATGTAATCTTGCCGAATCCCAGCGTGACATACGATTACTCTTTTTTCATCTAGTATGTGGTAGAGCGGTGATTGTTCATAAAGAGTGATAAACTTTTCTTTTATAATGTTTTGCTTATTAGGAGGAAGTGCCTCATATTCAGCAACAGTTGTTTCAAGTCCGTGAGCGACTGTTACATTACGCCCAAGGAAAAATCGATATAGTTTATTACAGTGATTTCCAGGAGCGTAATAAGCTTCTTTTTTATGTATGACAAGTTCCCATACAATTTCAATCATACGTAATGAATGAGGACCACGGTCTGTAATATCGCCAACGAATGCAAGTTTACGTTGGTCAGGGTGAACCGGTAGACCGCTACTCCAGTTATATCCTAGCTTCTCTGTTAAATTTTGAAACTCTTGGAAGCATCCATGAATATCTCCTATAATGTCATATTTCATATTTAAACCTCCATCGTATTTTTCATTAGTATATCTAAAAAAGGATAGAGATAAAAATATAGCGTTTTTGTGTTGTTCATTTAAACATAAAGATTTTCGTTCTTGAGCGAACATTTAAAATGAATCCAATCGCAATCATGTATGTAAGCAGTGAACTTCCTCCGTAGCTCATAAGAGGTAATGTTATCCCTGTAATGGGAAGTAATCCGATTGTCATCCCGATATTTTGGAATACTTGGAAAGTAAACATTCCGATTGTACCAGCGCAAATGTAACTACCGAAAGGGTCATTACTTTCTAAAGCAATATGAATCATTCGAAAAATGAGTAAGAAAAAAAGAGAAATAATGACACTTGCGCCTAGAAATCCAAATTGTTCAGCGACATTAGTGAAAATAAAATCTGTATGTGGTTCTGGAAAATATACTTGTCCATTTTCCCACCCTTTTCCTTGCATTTCTCCGGATCCAGTCGCTAAGAATGCTTGTCTTAATTGATAGCCTTGTGCATCATATTTGTAAGGTGCTAACCATCCGTAGAAGCGATTTAATTGATATTCTTTTAAAATGTGTGCTTTAAAGAAATCTGTGTGAGTAAAAAAAATATATATTAATGTAGTTCCAGCAACGAAAGTAGCTGAAACTAATCCGAAAATAAAACGCCATCGTATGCCAGAAACTAGTATCATTGCTGCAAGCATCGCTGAAATGACCATTGTATTTCCTAAATCTGGTTCCTTTGCGATGAGTAGTAGTGGTGGCAAACTTGTTGCAAATATTTTTCCAAGTAGTAAAAAATCGTCATGTATCGTTTGGGAAAAATATTTCTCATTATGGTTTGCTATAATTCGTCCAATGACGATAATTAAAAATAATTTCATAATTTCAGAAGGCTGAAAATTTCCGATGCCTGGGAGCCTGTACCAAGCGGTAGCGCCTTTAATTGTAACGGCACCTGGTACTTGAAGTTCTAGTCCAATAAGTAGTACCATTGCAAAGCTGTACAAATACCAAGCAATTTTTTGATAACGATCGAAGTCGATAATCATAATAACACCAATGGCTATAAATCCAATGAAATACCATTGGATTTGCTTTAGTACAAAATTGACGTTTTGTAAAAATGGCGGTAAAGAGGCTTGCGCACTTGCAATAGCACAACAACTAACAATCCCAATGGCAAATAAAATAAATAGTAATACGTAGTCTATTTGATATTGAGAATTTGGATCTTTCAATGTAGGTATTCCTTTCTACTGCTCTTTATAGTAATGGATTTTATCCCGCATTAATGGGCAGTAAGACCCCTACCTCAAAATTCAGCGAAAGCGAAGAAGTTAGGTGGGGGATCAACTGCCCGTAAAAGCCCGATTGGTGAGAGCTGATTAAAGTTTCACTTTATAGTATGAGAAAGAATGTATGAACTATACGAATGATTCACATATAGTCCATACACTTTTAATTTTGCAGAGTAGTTTAATTGTTTAACTCTTTAATAATTATATCCAAACAATGGGAAAGACGTACATGTGCGTCAGGAAAAATATCTAGTTGATGAAGATAGTATTTTAAGGAACTTTTACACCATTGGTAAGCACTAAGTAGAGCTGCTCTATAGTCTGTAGTATTTTGTAAAAAGCCATATTCTTTTGCTGTTATAACGAGGTGTGTGAAATCTTCACAACCTTGAAGGAGCTTATTGTGTATTTGTTGTCCAGCATGGTAGCGAAATTGACTTAAAGGCTCAGAAATGTATATTGCATTTCCTTTAGAAAGTAAAGAAATCCATGAGGCCATATCAACACTACAAGAATATTGTCGCTCTTTAAGGGTGCCAAAAGGTTCAGTGAGCAATTCCTTTCGGAACAAGGTAGTTGTAGGCTCACCGATAATGTTGTGTCCACCCTTTAACATCCAATTACCTAAAAATATCCCGTTTAATGGGGTGTCTTCACTATATAACCTTTGTGTTGGATGGGAATCACCTATTAGATTTCCATGATCATCAATGCGTACTCGATAAGAAGTAACAAGAGCAAGATTTTTATTGGGATCTTGCTCAAAATAGGTCATCATTTTTTGTATTTTATGCTTATAAAACACGTCATCGTCCATTAAAAAATTTATATACTCACCATTTGATTTTTCTATGAGCATAAGGTCATTGTGAAATTGTCCTAGAGTAGGGATATTTCGAATGTATGTTATATTTTTATAATTTGGTAAGTATTGTTCGCGTATTAAAGTTGCTGTTTCATCATTTGTACTATCATCTCCGATGATGATTTCAATATTAGAATAAGTTTGTGCCAATGCACTTTCTAGAGCAATTTTGAAATAATGAGGCCGATTATAAGTGGGAATAAGGATGGAAACGAGAGGTGGATTTTTTTCATTCATCATACATAACTTCCTTTCAGAAGCTTTTTTTTGTAAGAACAATATCTTGGTAACTTGTATATTCATGTCTGCCGCACCATAAACCGTAATGCGGCTTATTGATTATTTCTAGGCCGTACTTATTCAATAGATTGCAAATATCTGTCTCAGGATAAGCAACTGCGAAATTCGGAATATCTTTATTTACAACGTAGCAATTTTCGATTCGATGATAAAAACCTAATGTACTTTGTCCTGCATTTAAATAATAGGACGATTCAGGATTTATAAGAAAGAATGTAATGAAACATCTCCCGTCTTTTTTTAATACACGTACAATTTCAGATACGTAATGTTCTAATTCTTTTGGGAGAAGATGCGTAAATACAGAAGTTAAAAAGATAAAATCGAATGTCCCGTCTTCATAGGGGAAACGATATTGAGAGGCATCTTCTTTTCCTTCTGGATTATAGAATTGATTGTATATGTCAACATGTTCAAAGTGAAAATTATTACGCATAGTTGAAATGTTATTTTGACACCAAGTAATTCCATCTTTAAACAAATCAAATCCATAATACGCTCCATCATCATTTAAGTAATTCAATAATGGTACAGCCATTCGACCGACGCCGCAGCCTACATCTAATACTTTTTCATTTGGTTTTAAAGCGCCAATTTGAATAAAATGCTTTAGGAACTCTTTTCCAACTTTTTTGAAGTCGCCACCTACATATTGGACGAGTTCAGGAGGGGGGAGTAAAGTCATTTCTTTGTTAAGTTCACTCATGAGTATACCCCTTTCTTGTATGAGAAGATGCAGTAAATCTATTAATAAAATTTTCAATTTGTATTGAGAGAACACAGGAAAACAATTGTTATATGTAAGGAGATTCCGAAAAAGAATACTTAATTGGATTAGAAGTGAGAGAAGGATGAGTGAAAATGAAATCTCCTATAGATTAAATCTTTTTTATTCTTTTCTCCAATAAACGCCAAATACATCAATTTTAGTAATAGGGGCTTTTAAATTTCGTTGGTTTCTAAAGTCTGTCACAGCCTCAGCACATGGCGGTAGCCCGTAGTCATCGATAATTATATAGCCACCTTTAGAAACTTTATCATATAAGTTCACGAGACCATCCATTGTAGATTCGTACATATCACCATCAAGCCGTGCAATTGCTATTTTTTCAATTGGTGCTGTTGGTAAAGTATCTTTAAACCAGCCTTTTAAAAATTTCACTTGATCATTTAGTAAATCATATTTTTTGAAATTCTCTTGTACTTGTTCTAAAGAGACGCGTAAGTAATCGAATGTGTGCAAATAATCACCGTAATCTTTTGGATATTGTTCTAGATTCGGTGCTGGCAAACCTTCAAATGAATCAGCGACCCACACATTACGATTCGTAATGTTGTTTGCTTGTAAAAAACCATTCATAAAAATGCACGATCCTCCGCGCCATACACCTGTTTCAATAAAATCTCCCTCTATATTTTCACGAACAACGGTTTCCATTGCCTCTTGTAATTGGTTCATACGTTCTCGACCGATCATGCTATGTGCTGCTCTTGGCCAATCCATTCCATCATGGCGTTCACTTTTTGAAACATTTGGTTTTACAATTTTTAAGTTATGGTTTTCAGCATATTGCTTAATGAATAAAGGGAGGGGGACTGTAACTGGCTCGAATTCTAGTTCTTTTGAAATATGTAGAGATGCGGGTAAGTATGCCTCATATTCTAACCATATTTCAAATAAAATGGTCTTCTTTAGCAATTCGAGATAAAGCTGAACAGCAGATTTACTTTCCATATTTGTGCCTCCTGCAAAATGTCATACAACAATATGATTATGTAGATAGCGAATGTTTCATGATTGAATTTGAAATTGAAAAAGCAGTAAAACTGATATCAGTTTTACTGCTAAGTAAAAAATTAAGCGATTTTTTCAATAATAATAGATGCATTTGTACCAACAGCTAATGATAGCCCAAGCCCTGTAACGATTACTTCAATTAATGATGGAGTTGTCGTAATTTGCGTAATTGCTTGAACAACGATAGGTGCTCCAACTGAGATTAAAGTGGCCCCAGTACCTGGAACAGATACCCCATTTACTTGGATTGTAAGTCCTCCTAATAGACTTACTGCTGCAGTGTATACGATAACGGTAATTTTATAGAATCCAGTTTGACTAATTACGAAAGTATCAGGATCTAATTGAGAAATTGCTGTACCAAACTGAGATCCAACAGTATTAAATGGTACTGGAGCATTAAGTCCAATATCCAAAGAAATCCCAGCGGAGTTAAATGCATACAATCCTGCTGGAAGCCCTAGTCCAGATGGTCCCGTAGGTCCAGTCGGTCCAGTAGCCCCAGTCGGCCCCGTAGGTCCAGTAGCCCCAGTGTCACCAGTCGGCCCTGTAGGTCCAGTAGCCCCAGTGTCACCAGTCGGCCCCGTAGGTCCAGTAGTCCCAGTGCCACCAGTCGGTCCTGTAGGTCCCGTAGGTCCAGTTGGCCCGGTAGGTACAGTCGGCCCCGTAGGTCCCGTAGGCCCAGTCGGCCCGGTCGGCCCAGTCGGAAGGGTAAACGGTGGTATCGGTGGTAATGTAGGTCCTACAAGATTAGGGTCAAATGCACTAGCTGATAAAGATTCATCGGGATTTAATCCATTTGAATAATTATTATTTGACATAAATTCACCTCCATAAAGCGTTCATTATATAGTAGATGCAAAACCGAAAGAAAATGACACGGACATTTGAATTATTGAAAAGAAATCTTAAACTACTTGAACAATTTAAAAAAATGGAAAGTTTAGTATATGTATAACATATGATTGATTTGGAAGAGGGTGATTATGTTGAACAAGCAAGGAATTACAATTAGTTTATGTATGATTGTTCGAGATGAGGAGGAGACAATAGCCCGTTGTTTAGAAACAGTTGAAAAAATTGTGGATGAAATTATAGTAGTTGATACAGGTTCCGTCGATCGAACGAAAGAAATCGTAGAGAAATACACTTCTAACATATATGATTTCCAGTGGATTGATGATTTTGCAGCAGCAAGAAATTTTTCTTTTTCAAAAGCGACGCAAGAGTATATATTGTGGCTAGATGCAGATGATGTCTTATTAGAAGATGCTCAAGAAGCATTGAAACTTTTAAAAAGAGAATTAGATCCTAAAATTGATGCTGTTTCGATGCCTTATCATCTTGCAATGGATTCTAACGGGAAACCTTTATATTGTACAAAAAGAAATCGACTTGTAAAGCGTGAAAAACAATTTCAATGGTTTGGAAAGGTTCATGAGTATTTAGCTATTTCTGGTGAGGTTTTTAGTAGTAATGTTGCTATTACACATAAAAAAGAAAAAAAAGTAACAAATCGTAATTTGAAAATTTTTCAAAATACTGTAGCGGCAGGTGAAGAATTAAGTCCGAGAGATTTATTTTATTACGCAAATGAATCTACGGATAACGAAAAATATGATGATGCAGTTCTTCTATATGAAACATTTCTTAATCAAGACGAAGGATGGTATGAAGAGAAAATTTATGCATGTGGTAAGTTAGGAGATTGCTATGCAAAGCTAGGAATGTGGGAGAAGGCAATCGAATCTTGTGTGAAGTCGTTTCGGTATGACGTCCCTAGAGGAGAGAATTGTACAAGAATAGGATATATATATATGGAACAAGAAAAATATAATGAAGCGATATTTTGGTTTAAACTTGCTACGGAAGTACCAATGGCAACGGAAAGTCCTTTCCATAGTCCAGCTAGCTACACATGGCTACCCTATTTACAAATGTGTATTTGTTATAGCAGGTTAGGGGAGCAGGATAAAGCGTATTATTACAATGAATTAGCAGCTTCTTATGTTCCGAATAATGCTGCAATTGAATATAACCGTAAATATTTTCGGGGAGTTTTTGATAAACCATATAAAGTGTAATAGGTTTCGTTTTTTAGAAATGATTTATCGCTATTCTAACTCTAATAGATTGGTTATATATTAGAGTATCAGTAACGTAACCAATATAAATAAAAGATTTTATACTGCTATTTGCGGGCTAATAATCATTGGGGGATGAACAAAATCTGCACTTTATAGAATTCATATGAGATTTATATTTCTAATTCAATTTGCATAAGGAGTGTGTGAAATGAATCGCGAAAAAAGTTCTTTATATGAAGAAAAATCCGAGCATTATTATAATGCAGCGAATCCGAATTTATTAAAGCATATAAAAAAGGAATGGAAAGAAGTTCTTGATATTGGTTGCTCGAGCGGTGCATTGGGAGCAGTTATTAAAGAAAACGGTACACGTGTATCAGGAATAGAGGCATTTCCAGAGGCGGCAGAAAAAGCGAAGGAAAGACTAGATCATGTTATTTTAGGGGATATAGAAAAAATAGATCTTCCTTATGAGGAGGGGCAATTTGATTGCGTCCTATTTGGGGATGTATTAGAGCATTTATTTGATCCGTGGGCTGTGATTGAAAAGGTTAAGCCATATATAAAGCAAAATGGTGTGATTTTAGCAAGTATACCAAACGTTGCTCATATTTCAGTATTAGCTCCCTTACTTGCTGGAAATTGGACGTATACAGAATATGGTTTATTAGATAAAACACATATTCGTTTCTTTACATTCAATGAAATGCTAAGAATGTTTTTAAAAGCAGGATATTCAATTAGTAAAGTAGATCGTGTATATGTTGATCATAAAATGTATGAGCCGCTTATTGAGGAGTTATATGGAATTTGTAAAAAATATCGTCTTGGAAGTGGCTTCATGGCTGAGACAGTTGTATTTCAGTATATTATTGAAGCTGAAAAATCACAATTATGAGTGCTGCAGACAAAACAATATTATTTGTTACATGCATAAATGATCGGAAATTGTATGCAAACTGCGTGCGACATATATTGCAATTGTTAGTACCGCCAGGGTATATTGTCCAATTTATGCCGATTCGAAATGCGAAAAGTATGACGAGTGGATACAATCAAGCCATTTCGCATCCAGCGAAGTATAAAGTGTATTTACATCAAGATGTTTTTATTATAAATAGGGCTTTTTTATACGGATTACTTCAATTATTTGAGGAACATGAAAACCTTGGGATGATTGGGATGGTTGGAGCGCAATATGTTCCTCCGACTGGCGTATGGAACGAAGGGCGTGGAATTGTAGGAAAAGTCATTGGTTATATGAATGATTTGTTTTATATGGCAAGTTTAGAACAACCGTATCATGAATCAAAAACATTTATTCCTGTAGAATGTATTGATGGTTTATTAATGGCGACACAATATGATGTTCCGTGGCGAGAAGACTTATTTGACGGATTTGATTTTTATGATGTATCTCAATCATTTGAATTTAAAAAAGCAGGATATACAGTCGGTGTACCTGTACAGCGCGATGCTTGGTGTATCCATTATCATTTTGATGTGAATATGACGAACTATGAAAAGTATCGGAAAATATTTGTGGAACACTATATGTCAGATGTAAATAAGGAAGAATAAAAGGGGGGACAAAAATGAAAGATCATACAATATTAGTCGTTGTTTGTGTAAATAATGAGGAGCTTTTCAAACAATGTGAGAGCCAAATAAGAAACATTTTTGTTCCCTCTGGTTACGTCGTGCAAATTTTTCCGATACGAGATGCGCAAAGTATGGCAAGTGCATACAACCGAGCCCTTTCATATCCAGCGAAATACAAAGTGTATATACATCAAGATACATATCTTATTAATCGAGACATGTTTTCTACACTTATATCTCTTTTTAAAGAAAATGAAAAGCTTGGTTTAATAGGAGTCGCTGGGGCTCAGTTTTTACCGAATAACGGGATATGGTGGGAAGGAAAAAATTTAGTAGGGAAAGTGATTGAGTATAGAAGACGGAATTATCAATTATTAAATTTAGATCAGGTTTTTTATGGTAATCAACCATTTTTGTCAGTTCAGGCAATTGATGGTTTATTCATGGCAACGCAGTATGATATTCCGTGGCGAGAAGATTTGTTTCAAGGGTTTCACTTTTATGATGTGTCACAGTCTTTAGAGTTTCAAAGGGCTGGTTATTTAATTGGTATCCCAAATCAAGCAAATTTATGGTGTATTCATTACAACGGGGATGAGTTTGATGCGGATACATATGAGAAGTACCGGAAAGTGTTTGTAGAACATTACAAAGATATATTATCTCCATCATAAAGGAGAGATGAAAAGTGAAAGGAATTATTTTAGCAGGTGGTACTGGATCGAGATTATATCCAATAACGAAAGTAACGAATAAACATTTACTTCCTGTTGGTCGGTATCCGATGATTTATCATGCGGTATATAAGCTAAAACAATGCGATATTACAGATATTATGATTATTACGGGTAAAGAGCATATGGGGGATGTTGTTAGCTTTTTAGGGAGTGGTCATGAATTTGGAGTGTCCTTTACGTATCGTGTGCAAGATAAAGCGGGCGGGATCGCACAGGCGTTAGGGCTTTGTGAAGATTTCGTCGGGAATGATCGTATGGTAGTTATATTAGGGGATAATATTTTTTCAGATGATATTCTTCCGTATGTTGAAGAGTTTGCAAATCAAAAAGAAGGTGCGAAAGTGCTATTGCAATCTGTAGAAGATCCCGAAAGATTTGGCGTAGCACATATTCAAAACCGAAAAATAGTTGAAATTGAAGAAAAGCCGAAAGAGCCGAAAAGTTCTTATGCGGTTACGGGAATTTATTTGTATGATTCGAAAGTCTTTTCTTATATTAAAGAATTAAAACCTTCTGCACGGGGAGAACTTGAAATTACAGATATAAATAATTGGTATTTAAAACGAGGGGTACTTACTTATAATGAAATGAGCGGCTGGTGGACTGATGCGGGAACTCATGCTTCGCTTCAAAAGGCGAATACGTTAGCGCGTGATATTAATTTTGGGAAACAGTTTAACGGAGAATAGGTGAGAATATGAAAGTTGTAGAAACAAATTTTACCGATGTAAAATTGTTAGAACCGAGGTTGTTTGGAGACGAGCGTGGCTTTTTTTCAGAGAGTTATAATAAGCAGGTGCTAGAAACATTAGGGATAACGTATTCATTTGTACAGGATAACGTATCTTATTCGGCTAAGGCAGGAACGATTCGGGGACTACACTTTCAAAAAAAACCGAAAGCACAAACGAAACTCATTCAAGTTATGCAAGGGGCAATTTATGATGTTATCGTTGATTTACGAAAAAAATCACCAACATTTAAACAATGGAAAGGATATATTTTAAGTGCAGATAACCATCGGCAATTACTAGTGCCAAAAGGGTTTGCGCATGGATTTTGCACGCTTGTTCCGCATACTATCGTTATGTATAAAGTAGATGAATATTATAGCGCAGAGCATGACTCAGGATTACTTTGGGAAGATAAAGATTTAGCAATTCCTTGGCCAGTAACCGATCCTATATTGTCCGATAAGGATCAGATATTACCATTATTAGAGGAATATGAAGATAGTTTTTAAGTAGGAGAGTTGTTTATGAATATATTAGTGACAGGTGGGGCTGGATTTATTGGAAGTAATTTCGTTCATTACATGCTACAAAGTTATGAAACATATAAAATTATTAATTACGATGCCTTAACATATAGCGGGAATTTAAATAACGTAAAATCTCTTCTGGATCACCCGAATTACTCTTTTGTAAAGGGAGAAATTCAAAATGGAGAGCTATTAGAACACGTTATAAAAGAGCGAAACGTACAAGTGATTGTAAATTTTGCAGCCGAATCACATGTGGACCGTAGTATTGAAAATCCGATTCCTTTTTATGATACAAATGTAATTGGGACGGTCACTTTATTAGAACTAGTTAAAAAATATTCGCATATAAAACTTGTGCAAGTATCAACGGATGAAGTGTATGGCTCTTTAGGAAAAACAGGGAAGTTCACAGAGAAAACGCCGTTAGCTCCAAATAGTCCATATTCTTCAAGTAAGGCGAGCGCGGACATGATAGCTCTATCTTACTATAAAACATATCAATTACCGGTTATAGTAACGCGTTGTTCTAACAATTATGGACCGTACCAGTATCCTGAAAAATTAATTCCATTAATGGTTACGAATGCACTAGAAGGAAAAAAACTACCGTTATATGGTGATGGTTTAAATGTAAGAGATTGGTTACATGTAACGGATCATTGCAGTGCGATTGACGTTGTTTTGCATAAGGGACGTGTCGGAGAAGTATATAATATAGGTGGAAATAATGAAAAAACAAATGTAGAAGTTGTGGAACAAATTATTACTCTTTTAGGAAAAACAAAAAAAGACATTGAATATGTTACAGATCGTTTAGGGCACGATCGTCGTTATGCGATTGATGCAGAGAAAATGAAGAATGAATTTGATTGGGAACCGAAATATACGTTTGAACAAGGATTACAAGAGACGGTGAAATGGTATGAAAAGAATAAGGAATGGTGGAAACCACTAAAAGATTAGTAAGGGGCATGTTAAATGAAAGAGAGGGTTATCATAACAGGAGCAAACGGTCAATTAGGAAAGCAACTATTTGAAGAGTTAGACTCTGAAGAATATGATATATATCCATTTGATAAAAAATTATTAGATGTGACAAATATATCCCGAATACAACAAGTGGTACAAGAAATAAAACCACATATAATTATTCATTGTGCTGCCTATACGAAAGTAGATCATGCGGAGAAAGAACAGGATCTTGCATATAGAATAAATGCAATCGGAGCTCGAAATGTAGCGGTTGCTTCACAATTAGTAGGGGCGAAGCTAGTTTATATTAGTACTGATTATGTATTTCAAGGCGCCAGACCAGATGGATACGACGAATTTCATAGTCCAGCGCCGATAAATATATATGGGGCCTCTAAGTATGCGGGGGAGCAGTTCGTCAAAGAGTTACATAATAAATATTTTATCGTTCGCACATCGTGGCTATATGGTAAATATGGGAATAATTTTGTGAAAACGATGATGCGATTAGGAAAAGAAAGAGATGAAATATCTGTTGTAGCGGATCAAGTTGGCTCTCCTACGTATGTGGCGGATTTGAATATGGTTATTAATAAGCTCATTCATACTTCTTTATACGGTACATACCACGTATCAAACAGAGGTTCATGCTCTTGGTTTGAATTTGCACAAAAGATATTTTCGTACGCCAATATGAAAGTGAATGTATTACCTGTTTCAACGGAAGAATTCGGGGCTGCGGCTGCGAGACCCAAATATTCTATCTTTCAACATAACATGCTACGATTAAATGGTTTTTCACAAATGCCGTCTTGGGAAGAAGGATTAGAGCGGTTTTTTATAGAAACCAAAAGTCATTAACAAATTTCTGTTAATGACTTTTTTGTTTGCCTTTAAGCGGTTTTATGGTACTATAATTATAGTATCAGGTACTAATAACAAGTATAAGTATTTCTGGGAGGATATATCATGGAACTATTACAAGGGAAAACATTTGTTGTTATGGGCGTTGCGAACCAAAGAAGTATTGCATGGGGAATAGCTCGCTCTTTGCATAATGCAGGTGCAAAATTAATATTCACATATGCAGGAGAACGTTTAGAAAGAAACGTTCGTGAATTAGCGGACACATTAGAAGGACAAGAATCACTTGTATTACCTTGTGATGTAACGAATGATGAGGAACTTACAGCTTGCTTTGAAACAATTAAACAAGAAGTAGGTACTATTCACGGTGTAGCACATTGTATTGCTTTTGCAAATCGCGATGACTTAAAAGGTGAATTTGTAGATACTTCTCGCGATGGATTTTTACTTGCACAAAATATTAGCGCATTCTCTTTAACAGCTGTAGCAAGAGAAGCGAAGAAAGTAATGACAGAAGGCGGAAATATTTTAACATTAACATACCTTGGCGGCGAGCGCGTTGTGAAAAATTATAACGTTATGGGTGTTGCGAAAGCTTCATTAGAAGCGAGCGTGAAATATTTAGCGAACGATTTAGGTCAACACGGTATTCGTGTTAACGCTATTTCTGCAGGACCAATTCGTACGTTATCTGCAAAAGGTGTAGGCGATTTCAACTCAATCTTAAGAGAAATTGAGGAGCGCGCACCACTTCGTCGTACAACAACGCAAGAAGAAGTTGGCGATACAGCAGTATTCCTATTCAGTGATTTAGCACGCGGTGTAACAGGAGAAAACATTCATGTTGATTCAGGGTATCATATCCTAGGATAAATATAATATTAATTTTTAAAGGACAATCTCTAAATGCTGAGATTGTCCTTTTTATTTGTTCTTAGAAAGAACGATTTTTAACGAAAGTTCTTACCACGTGATGAATATAACTATAATAGTACACGATTTATTTAGCTACGTATGGAAGTGGGAGGGACGAGTGTGAAGAATAAAAATAAAAGTTCAACAGTTGGAAAACCGTTGTTATATATCACGCAAGTAAGTTTAGAACTTGCTGCACCGAAAATCAAAAGGATTATCCTGACAAACTTTGAAAATGAAGATCAAAAAGAGAAAAGTAATAGACAAGAAAATATTGTAAGTAGTGCTGTGGAAGAGGTAATAGAACAAGAACAACAAGAAGAGCAGCAAGTGGAAGAAAAAATAGAAGAAGAAAAAGAAGAACACGCAGAACAAGAAGAGCAAGAACCAGAACCAGTAAGAACTGTCCCGTATAATAAATCATTTAAGGATATGAATAATGATGAAAAAATTCATTTTTTACTAAACCGTCCTCATTACATTCCAAAAGTAAGATGCAGAATAAAAACAGCTACAGTCTCATATGTTGGATCGATCATATCGTATCGTAATGGCATTGTATCTATTATGCCGCAAAATAGTATGAGAGATATTAGGTTGTCTATAGATGATATCCAATCGATTAGTATGGCCGGTTTTTAAATATGTAAAGGTGGTAGAAAGCTTCTACCACCCCAATAGTTTTTTAGTTTACTTTACGATAGAAACGTCGCGTAAGCATTGAATCGCACAGAAACAGCTTAAATCAACAGTAATGCAAGTAGTTGTAGATATTAATCTTGCATTTGGTACAGCTAAAAACGTACAAATTGGATCGTCACCAGGTGGTACCGGAGTACCGTCACCTAATACTACAGTTAATACACGTAGCACAGCACAGCTATCATCATCTACGCTTTCCACACGGAAAATTGGAGATCGGCAGCTAGTAAGGCTTGATGATGGTGCAAATGCTTCAAAAGGTTCTCCAGTTTTTGTGTATAAAATAAAAGGGCGTGTATTTGCTACTGATGCAGTATTGTGTGCACCTAAAAATGGGATTTCACAACCAGATCCACATGTTGTTGTAGAACAATCTTGTAATTCATTGATGAATTTAACAACGTCAACTACACAATGAGAAGAGCCATGGTGTTTATTTTCGTTACAACTCATTAATGTCACTCCTTATCTTCTTGTTTGTATTTACATTAATAAGATATTGGAGTCGAGGAGATTTGGTCACAATCTCAAGACCTTTTTTTTTAAATAGGCGAAAGAGGATAAGGGAAGGTGGAATTATGCTGTTTACAAGCTGGCTTTTATTTTTTATTTTTGCGTTAGCTGCTTTTAGGCTCACTCGTTTAATTGTTTATGATAAAATTACAGCCTTTTTGCGAAGACCATTTATTGATGAATTAGAGATTACGGAGCCGGATGGAAGTGTATCAACGTTTACAAAAGTGAAAGGTAATGGATTAAGAAAGTGGATTGGCGAATTATTAAGCTGTTATTGGTGTACAGGTGTATGGGTTAGTGCTTTTTTATTAGTCTTATATAATTGGATCCCTATCGTTGCAGAACCGTTACTTGCATTATTAGCTATTGCAGGAGCGGCAGCCATCATTGAAACAATTACAGGATATTTTATGGGAGAATAATATATTTTCATAATACGAGAAAAAGCGGAGTTTAAAAGAATGAGGGAACGGAAATAAAGAGTTGTTCATATAGTAAATAGACAGAATTGACAGTAGAGGAGATGTTTGCTGTGAGCAATAATCCAAGGCAGAATTCATATGACCTGCAGCAGTGGTATCATATACAGCAACAACACCAAGCACAACAACAGGCATATCAAGAACAATTACAACAACAAGGATTTGTGAAGAAAAAGGGATGCAATTGTGGGAAAAAGAAGAACACAATAAAACAATATGAAGAATGAAACACTCATGCTACTGTGAGTGTTTTTTATTATATATAAAAAGCGGTATTTCTGTATTAGAAATACCGCTTTTTACTAGCTAATTTGTGCAACTGTTAATGCTGCAGCACGAATGTCTACAGTTCCAATTAACTGAACTGGCACAATTTGAATTAAGTCACCAGGATTTAAGTTAATAAGAATAACACCGCTGGATACGTCTACTTCACCAGTACCAATAACGTTAGAACGAACTGCTGTACCTGATCCAGGAATAATATTAGCTGGTGTATTTAATGATAAGAAGAAACGACCAGCTTCTGGTGCAACAGGTGAGTTATCAAGACTAATTGTTAATGTATAACTGATTTGATAAATACCAGCTCGTAGAATTCGAATGCCATCTCCGACACTTACTGTATCATTTATTACAGGAACAGTAATATTTGGGTTTGGACTTACGCTAGGTAATAATAGTGGTGTAAATAGTGAAGCAAACTGAGGTGCAGACGCGTTGAAAGCAAAACCAAAGGCAGGTAGTGTACTAGCTGGCTTCGCCTCACAATCGATTTTAGTAAATTCGCAATCAGAAGAGAACATGTTTTTCACTCCTTTATCTGTTTCTACTTTCAGTTAATGAAAAGGACAGGTTCTATGTTCTAGACAAGTTCCCAATTTTAAGAAATTTACATAAGAATACTCTTTAAGCATGGATTGGGTGGCATGCCACCCAATCCATGCTTAACTCATTATTTAGTTTTAAATAGAAACATCACGTAAGCATTGAATAGCGCAGAAGCAACTTAAATCAACAGTAATGCAAGTGGAGGTTGATATTAGTCTTGCATTTGGTACAGCTAAAAACGTACAGATTGGGTCGTCACCAGGTGGTACAGCGGTACCATCACCTAAAACTACAGTTAATACACGCAATACAGCACAGTCATCATCATCTATACTTTCTACGCGGAAAATAGGAGATCGGCAGCTAGTAAGGCTTGAAGATGGTGCAAATGCTTCAAAAGGTTCTCCAGTTTTTGTGTATAAAATAAAAGGACGTGTATTCGCTACTGATGCATTGTTATGTGCACCTAAAAATGGAACTTCGCAACCAGATCCACATGTTGTCGTTGCACATTCTTGTAGTTCATGTATAAAACGAACAACATTCGATACACAGTTGAAATCACACTCATGTTGATGATCTTCATTACAATTGCAGCTCATTATGTTCACTCCTTCTCGTGAGTTCTGACATACACTATTACAATATGAGTGGGATATGGCTGATATTACGTTAATTCTCACGATAAAAACAAGGAATTTATATAGGAGGGATGTACATAACGTGATATAAAAAAAGACATCCTTATTTAGTGGATGTCTTTTCAGGTAAATCTTTTCGCACAGTATATAAAAAACGAGATATATCTAATTTCTTTCCTCTGAAAAATTGCGGAGAAGAAATGTAAAGTTCTTCTTTCGCACGTGTAATGGCAACATAAAGTAATCGGCGTTCTTCTTCTAACGCTTCAGAAGTTTCCGTAACACGATCATTTGCATCTTTTAAAGAAGAAGTATGAGGCAGGATTCCATCACTCGCTCCAAGTAAAAAGACACATGGAAATTCAAGGCCTTTTGCGTTATGAATTGACATAAGTGAAACGGCATCTTTTTGCGGCATTGTTTTTAATGCTTCCATTTCTTTTTGACCTTGAATCGCCTCGTCGATAAATTGTAAATAAGCTGGAATATCGGTGAAACGAGTTGCAGACTCCATTAATTCTTCCAACATTTCTTCTTGTATGTCTTTATGCATTGTAAAGGAAGAACGATCGTTACTTTGTAAGTACTCTAAATATTTTCCTTTACCATGAATGATTTCTTTTAATGCTTTTTTCGGTTCTAATTCTTTAATAAACTTAATAAAATCGATGCGCTCATTTACCTTTTTCACTTGAAAAGGTTTTAAGCTTGGATTTAATAGTAAGAAATGAAGAAGAGAAGGGAAGCGCCCCTCACCATATTTCCATTGTTCACGTTCAATAAATGAAATACAATCATCACGTCCGATATACATCGTCGGCAATATGTTTGAAAGTGATTCTAGTCGAAACGGCTCAATCACGAGTCTTAAATGATCTAATACAGGCTTAATTAAAGAATGTTCATAAAATGATTGGCTCGCTCCGTGTTTAATAAACGGGATTTTATGAATGGTAAGCTGATCAAGTAACGAACGACTTACAGAATGTGTGCGATACAGTAAACAAAAATCTTTAAAGTTACGTTCACCACTCTCTACTTTTTCTTGAATAAGCTGCAAAATTTGATTTGCTTCATCAAGAGTCGTAGCAGGTCTTGCATAAAAAGGTTGTACACCTTCCTCACGAACAGAGTATAGCTCTTTATCAAAACGTTCTTGATTTAATTTTATAACTTCATTTCCAAGCCCGACGATAAAGGGATTGGATCGATAATTCGTATTTAGTGCAATGATTGTTGTGTTATCAAATTCTTTTGGAAAAGATAAAATAATTTGGTGACTTGCTCCTCGCCAGCCGTATATCGCCTGGTCGTCATCACCTGCGATAAATAAATTATTTCTTGGCGTGGCTAACAATTTTACGATTTCATATTGTGCATACGATGTATCTTGAAACTCATCTACTTCAATGTAGTGAAAACGTTGTTGTAATTGAGTTAGTAAAGGAGCATTATTTTCTAACATATAATATGTTTCCAATAAGATGTCATCGAAATCAATATAATTGTATCTTTGTTTTACCTCTTCAAAACGTTCGTATACTTCTTTAAATTCTTGTTCGACTGGTGTTTTCGCTTTTACATCTTTCGGACGATTTAATTTGTTTTTCTCAAGTGAAATCATCGCGAGCATCGTTTCAGCATCATAATCGTCTTTTAAACGCAATTCTTTTAAGATTTTCTTTATCATAATTTGTTTATGTTTTTCATTTGCTAAAATTTGCTGATTATAACCTTGACTACGAAGTAATTTTAAGAAAACAGAGTGGAATGTACCAGCAACTACGTAGCTACTTGTTGCATGATTCATACCTGGTAACTTCGCAACACGACTTCGTATTTCTTCAGCTGCTTTTTGTGTAAATGTAAGTAATAAAATATTTCGTGGATGAACTTGTTTTACATTTACTAAATAACCAACGCGAGTTGTTAAAACAGATGTTTTCCCGCTTCCGGCACCAGCTAGTGTAAGAACAGGACCTTCTGTTGTGCGCACGGCTTCTAATTGTTTTTCGTTTAAAAAAACATTTTGTTGTTCAAGAGCGCGGAAATAAGCCGCATCTACATCTTCTTCCATAATTAAATGGGTAGATGTTTTCGGAATATGATATGTCGCACGCGGAATATCAGCGTGTGTTAACGATTTTTGTGAAAATTTTTCTTGTGTCATATGTTCACCTTCAAAACTATAGCATCAACATTTAACTTTAGCGGAAGAAAAAGAAAATAGCAATGTAAAAAAACAGGAGGGGTCACCTCCTGTTTTCAAATTACAATTCTTTTATCATTACAACGTGCGGGATATTTGCTTCCATAAATACATCAGAACTTGTTACATATCCAAGTTTTTTATAGAAATCTTCAGCATGTGTTTGAGCGTGAAGTTTCAATTTTGGTAGCGAATTTTCTTTTGCATACGCTTCAAGAGAATCCATAACAATTTTTCCAATCCCTTTTTTGCGATGGGAATTTAGCACGCAAATGCGTTCCATTTTTCCTATACCATCAAGGATGCGAAAACGTCCAGCACCAACTGGAACATCATTGTCATATATAACAACGTGTGTTGAAGTTTCTTCAAACTCATCGTACTCTTCTTCAGCAGAGACACGTTGTTCATTTACAAACACTTGTTTACGTACAGAGAATGCATCTCTTAGTTGTTCGTCCGTTTGTACAATCTGTGCGTGCAAATTAGTTGTTCCCCTTTCCAAGACGGAATGTTTCGTGTACAGTCCATGTTCCATTTTCTAATTGATATAGAAGATGGAAACGATCAATTGGTTGTTCGTAATAGAAATCTTTCATACGTAATCGGCCCAACACATCAGCATGCTCTGCATCTGATAAGCCTTGTCCGATTGTTAAATGAGGTACGAAAGCATATTCGCGTTCTTGCGTGAATAACCCGCTATGCATTTCTTCATTTAAGAAAGTAAGTTCAGGTGTTTTTTCTACTTTAAAGTAAAGGACGTTATTAACAGGTGCGAATGAACCAACTTTCCCAACATGAAGGGTGAAAGGGTTCGTTTTACTTGCGATTGTATGTAACTCGTTTACAATCGACTCTAATTGTTCATCTTGCGCCTCAAAGGGTGTTTTCAATGTAATATGTGGCGGAACTAATGCGTAGTGCGGGTCATAACGTTTACGCAATCCGTTCGCTTTATCTTGAATCATTTTAGATGGAAAAATTACAATGCCTAATTTCATGTTCCAATTCCTCCCTTTGTAAGTCTAGTTAGATTTTGAGATAAATAAATCTCTTTATCTATTATATCAAATTATTCTGAATACTGCTCTCTATTATTTCATTGATAGAATATGAGAGAAGGCTTTCGGTAAATCAGTCTGCCAATATTTCCAAGTATGATTGCCTTCAAATTCCTCATAATGCGTGATGAAGTTTTTATCTGTAAGAAGCGTATTTAACTCACGGTTCGGCCCTACGAAATCAGATACTTGTCCATCAGTACGCTTTACAGCCGTTTCTTCTGTACCGATGACGTGATACAGTTCTAACGCCTGTGGATCTTTGAATTCTTTTGCTAAGTTCATCACTGTCTCATCCACAAATGGTGATTGCATAACGACTTTACCGAATGTATGCGGATACATAAGTGCAGTCATAAAGGAAACTGTTCCGCCAAGAGAATCACCAATTAAAACACGACCTTTTCCCATTTGGTACGTTGGATAATTTTCATCAATATATGGTGCAAGTTCATGAGCAAGGAAACGAATATATGCAGCATTTTTTACTTCATTTGGGAAATATTTTTCTTTACGATCATGTACATTTTTATATGGAATACCGACAATAATTGTACGGTCAATTTCTTCGGTTTCACGAAGGCGCTCAATTACACGGTGCGCTTTACCGAGCTGAAAATAATCTCTACCATCTTGTGCAATTACAACTGTATGTTTGTGCAGTGGTGTGTAATTTACTGGTAAATAAACGAGAAGTGTAACGTCTTCTTGGAGTGATGCGCTATAAAATGAAATTTCTTCAATTCTCCCTATTGTTTGACTCATGTAGATCCCCCTAAATAAAAATTTACTGTAACGATTGTAAGAGCGACGCTTGTAGTGAAAAGGAAAGAAATATTCACTAATTGGTGCCTTAATTTCTATTTTACCATAATGGTACGAAGAATCTAAAAAATTAGTATTTAAGTTACGAAAGAAAACGGATATAATGAAGTGGGATTTTTGACAGGTGAGAGGGGAGACAGGATTTGAAACAAGAAAAATCAATCGCACTACCATTAGCAATTTCTATAATTGCCATTTCCTTTGCAGCAGTTTTTGTAAAGATGTCCTCAGCACCATCTTCAATATTAAGTATGTACCGCTTATGGATTATCGTACTTATTATGCTGCCTATCGTATGGAAAAAAAGAGAGGAATTTAATAGGATTCAAATGAAAGATTGGGGCTTTTTAATTGGATCTGGTTTCTTTTTAGCACTTCATTTTCTTTTATGGTTTGAATCTTTAAAGCATACAACAGTTGCTAGTTCAACAATTATTTTGGCACTTCAACCAATCGTATCTTTAGTTGGAGGTTTTTTTCTATTTAAAGAAAGAACAACATATTCAGCCATTGCAACGATGGGAATCGCTATTTTAGGAGTAATGTGCATTGGTTGGGGAGATTTAGGTTTAAGTAAGCAAGCAATTTATGGTGACATATTATCCTTTCTAAGTGTAATAGCGGTTGTCGGTTATTTATTTATCGGGCAAACGACAGTGAAGAAAGTATCGCACTGGATTTATAGCTTTACAGTCTTTGCGTTCGCAGGTCTTTTTATGGGGATTTATAATGTTATATTACAAGTACCCTTTACAGGTTATACGAAGTGGGATTGGACTGTTTTTCTTTTACTTGCGGTTGTGCCGACAGTGTCACATGTAATTAATAACTGGCTATTAAATTATGTAAATGCAACGACAATTTCAATGAGTATTTTAGGAGAACCTGTTGGAGCATCTATACTTGCGTTCTTCTTACTTGGAGAAAAATTAAATGCAATGCAAATGATCGGTAGCATGCTCGTATTGTTTGGTGTATCTGTTTTCTTAATGCAGCAACAAAAGCGAACAGCAAAAAATGTCGTAAATGAGCCAGTGTATACACAGGAATTATAATGTTGGAGAAGAAAAGAGAAGTTATGATACTTCTCTTTTTGTTTTATAGAAATGCGGGCGTAGAAGGAGGAGGAAAATGGAAGAGATATTAAAGAAGTATATGAATAGATTTACAACACTAAGTGAAGAAGAGCAGCAAATGATCCTCAGTGAATTACAAATTGAAGAATATAAAAAAGGAACAGTGCTCCTAAGACAAGGAAATGTTCCGTTAAAATGTTATTTTGTATTAAAAGGATGCGTTAGGCAACATAGTATAGATGAAGCAGGGAAAGAAGTTACATCAAATTTTTATACAGAAGAGCAGGCAATTTCGAATTTCAACCATCATAAACAAGATAAATCTTCATCTTTTTTTATTAACCTTGTAAAAAGTAAAAACTAAAATATTGAAATCAAGTAAAAGAGTGGCTACGAAGCCACTCTTTTACTTTGGATTTGTCATATAAGGTTGTACATGAATGACACATAGGTCACGAAATTTGCCTTCAGCAGTTGTGACAATTACGACTGCTTTACCTGCACTTTTTCCAGTAATCGTCACGGTGTCACCTTTTGGATATATGGTGATGATATCAGAATTCATATTTGACCAAATAAGCTCTTTATTCGTTGCTTGTATTGGTAAAATGGAAGCTGATAACACAATGTTTTGTCCCGTTTTTATTTTTAATTTATGTTTTTCCATATGAACACCGATGACTGAAATAACAGAAGGAGCAATTGAAATTTTAGGCGGGTTAGGTTGCATGTTTAAACAAGACGCAGAAGTATTTGTGATAGGTGAAAATTTTCGTGTTTGTTGTTGCTGGAAAGCTGCTAACATGTTGGAGTCCCCTTTCTGTATAAGTGCTGATACTCATACTATAAAGGAGTAGTGTTATGTTAAATTTAACGAAACATAAAGAATTTGTTAAATTTGATAAAAAGATTGTCGAACTGTAAAAAATCTCTGCTGTTATGATAACAGCAGAGATTTTTTTATAAATTATGACGATGTTGTTTTTCGAAATCCTCAAATTGCTCTTTAACTTCTTTTGAAGGTTGTGTTAGTAAACTAACAATTACGATGGCTAGTAAACTAATAGCGAAACCTGGAATCATTTCATATAAGAAATCTTTTAAGAATTTGAATTGAGTCCATATAATAACAGTAGCGGCACCAGAAATCATACCGGCAAGTGCGCCCCACTTCGTCATACGTTTCCAATATAAGCTTAATAAAATAGCAGGTCCGAATGAAGAACCAAATCCAGCCCAAGCGTATCCAACAAGAGCTAAAATCGTATCATTTTGTTTAAACGCTAATGCGCACCCAACTAATGCAATAACAAGTACAGCCATACGACCGACAAATACAAGTTCTTTATCAGATGCAGAACGTTTGAAGAATGTACGATATAAATCTTCAGTTACAGCACTAGAAGTAACGAGTAGCTGTGATGAAATTGTACTCATAATCGCTGCTAGAATGGCTGCTAATAAAAATCCAGTAATAAGTGGATGGAATAAAATTTTCCCAAGTTCAAGGAAAATTGTCTCTGGATTAGATAATGTCAACTCTTGTTGTGAGTAGTAAGCAATACCGATAAGACCAGTAAACATAGCTCCGACAACAGAAAAAATCATCCAGCTCATACCAATTCTTCGTGCGCTTTTCAGTTCTTTTACGGACGAAATCGCCATAAAGCGTACGATAATATGAGGTTGTCCAACATAACCAAGCCCCCATGCGAATAAAGAAATCATTCCTAAAGTAGAGGCACCTTTAAAAATATCTAAACGTGTTGGATCTACAGAGCGGATTGTATCAAATGCAGGTCCAAGTCCATTCGAATTCATAATTGTTACGATAGGAACAAGAATAAGAGCGACTACCATAATGATTCCTTGCACGAAGTCTGTCCAACTTACTGCTAAGAACCCACCAAATAATGTGTAAGCTACAACAACGCCTGCAACAATGAATAATCCAACGTGGTAGTTCATACCAAATGAATTTTCAAATAATACAGCGCCTGAAACTAATCCTGAAGCTACATAGAAAGTAAAGAAAATCATAATAACAAGTCCAGATACTAAACGTAGCATATGAGATTTGTCGTGGAAACGGTGTTCCAAAAATTCTGGAATAGTAATAGAGTTATTTGCAATTTCTGAGTAGGTACGTAAGCGAGGAGCAACATAAAGCCAGTTTGCGTATGCGCCTAGTGTTAGGCCGATCGCAATCCAACTACTACTTAATCCAACGCTAAACATTGCACCTGGTAATCCCATTAAAAGCCAACCACTCATATCGGATGCTCCAGCACTTAATGCCGTTACTGCGGGGCCTAGTGTACGCCCGCCAAGCATATAATCTGTTAAGTTGGACGTTCGTTTATAGGCGAAATAGCCGATTACTAACATCCCGAGCATGTAAATAGAGATTGAAGTTAAAGTTAACATCTGCGTACTCATGAAGTTCCCCTTCCTTTTGTCATGTCTTTTGATGCGTTATGCATATTTATCCCGCATAAACGGGCAGTAAAACTCCCACCTTAAAATTGGCTGGGCAAGGAAGTTAGGTGGGAGAGCAACTGCCCGTAAATGCCCGATTGATTTAACTAATAATCAGTGGGATGAACAAACCCCTACTGATTAAAGTTTCACTTTATAATCTATCATGATTATTCTGAAAAATCCATATAGAAATACGAATTTTCAGAAATGTAAGCGTTTTTTGATGTCATTTTACTTTTTTAATATATAATATTCATACAAAAAACCTTATTTTTAATAGAGTATTTATTATATTTACATAAAAAGAGGTTGTTTTGTCAATATAATATTGAAAGGAAAGAAAAATAAAATTTTTGAAAAAGTATTGACTTGTGAAAAAAGTCAGGTCTATAATGAGTGCAACTTAAAAAAATGCAAGCGTTGATGAAGAAGAGTACACATGATGAACATGTCAGAGAGCTGATGGTTGGTGCGAATCAGTATGGAATTGATGTGGAATGGGCTTCGGAGCTTCCAAACCGAAACGAAAGAAGTAGGCTTTGGCGACATGATCTCATCGATACAAGAGACACGTATTGTTTTTGATACGGTAAAGTGCGTTACATTTGTAACGAATTAAGGTGGCACCACGGGAGTACCCGTCCTTTCTATAGGATGAGTACTCCCTTTTTGTGTATAAAAAATTAAATAAATGAAATCGTTTAAGTAAGAAGAGTACGTATATTGGAGACGTTACAGAGAGCCGGGAATAGGTGGGAGCCCGGTACGGTGCCGTATACGGAATGGGCTTACGAGAGGTATGCTGAACAATTATTTTCAGTAGGCAACCCGGGTTCCGCCGTTACAAGGATAAGGTATAAATTTTGTACCTGAACAAAGCGGGATGCTTTTGCATCCAACACGAGGTGGTACCGCGGTATATTTATCGTCCTCTACATATTTTCGATATGTAGAGGACTTTTTTATTTTTCAGAGCGAGGTGAAGGACATGATGACGAAAGAAGAATTTATAAAACAAAAAAGAGAGAGAAAGACATTTTTAGTAATCACTGAAGAAGAAGGAGATAGCATTACGCCAATTTCTTTATATAGACGTATGAAAGGGAAGAAGAAATTCTTATTAGAAAGTTCACAGCTTCATCAAGATAAAGGGCGTTATTCTTACTTGGGATGTAATCCTTATGGAGAAGTGAAAAGCGTTGGTACGGGAGTGGAACGAACGATTTACGGCCGCGCAGAAAAGTTACAAGGTAACGTACTACAAGTGTTAGAAGAAGTAATTGCACCATCACAAGTAGACAGTCCATTTCCATTTTGCGGAGGAGCAGTTGGTTATATTGGGTATGATGTCATTCGGCAGTATGAAAACATTGGAGCGGATTTACACGACCCATTAAATATTCCAGAAGTACACCTTTTACTATATCGTGAGTTTATCGTTTACGATCATTTACGCCAAAAGTTGTCGTTTGTATATGTATGCAAGCAAGATGATTCAGCAGATTATGAAGAAGTATACGAAAGGCTGCGAGTATACAAAGAGGAAGTGCTACAAGGAGAAGAAGCTGAAGTAAATGCAATACAATCCACATTATCATTTACTTCTTCTATAACGGAAAAAGAGTTTTGTGAGATGGTAGAAATTGCGAAAGAATATATAAGAGCAGGAGACATATTCCAAGTCGTATTATCACAGCGTTTACAAAGTGAATGTATTGGGGATCCATTCGGGTTATACCGAAAACTTCGAATTGCAAATCCATCACCATATATGTTCTATATCGATTTTCAAGATTATGTTGTACTCGGTTCTTCGCCGGAAAGTTTACTATCAGTAAGGGAGGATAAAGTGATGACGAATCCAATTGCTGGTACAAGGCCGAGGGGGAAAACGAAGAGGGAAGATGAGGAAATCGCAAAAGAACTGTTAGGCAATGAGAAAGAGCGAGCAGAGCATATGATGCTTGTAGATCTTGGGCGAAACGATATTGGTAGAGTGAGCGAAATCGGCTCGGTTACGATAGATAAATATATGAAAGTAGAAAAATACTCTCACGTTATGCACATTGTATCTGAAGTTTACGGAACATTGCGAAAACAAATGGGCGGATTTGATGCGTTAGCGTATTGCTTACCAGCAGGGACGGTTTCTGGAGCTCCGAAAATTAGAGCGATGGAAATTATAAATGAACTAGAGAATGAAAAAAGAAATGTATACGCTGGTGCAGTTGGATACGTTAGTTTTTCAGGAAATCTTGATATGGCGCTCGCCATTCGAACGATGGTCGTAAAGGATGAAAAAGCATACGTTCAGGCAGGAGCAGGAGTCGTTTACGATTCAGATCCAGTAGCTGAATATGAAGAAACATTAAATAAAGTGAGAGCGCTTTTGGAGGTAATGAAATGATTGTACTTATTGATAATTACGATTCGTTCACATATAACTTGTATCAACTGTTAGGCGAACATGAAGAAGAAATTGTAGTTGTAAGAAATGATGAAATAACGATAGAACAGTTAGAAGAGATGAATCCAAGAGGAATTGTACTTTCACCAGGACCAGGAAAACCAGAGGATGCTGGCATTTGTATCGACGTCATCCGTCATTTTTATAAGAACGTTCCCATATTAGGGATTTGTCTTGGCCACCAAGCGATCATATCTGCATTTGGAGGAGACATTGTTAGAGCAGAGCGTATTAAACACGGAAAAACATCGCGTGTGAAACATAACGGAACGTCAATCTTTTCATATGTTACACAGCCCCTAACGGCGATGCGCTATCATTCCCTTGTTGCAGAGCAAACGAGCTTGCCAAAGTGCTTTGACATATTAGCGACAGCGATGGACGACGGAGAAATAATGGCAGTCCGTCACAATTATTATCCGCTCTTCGGATTACAGTTTCATCCGGAATCAATCGCAACAGAAGAAGGCGGAAAGTTAATCCGTGCCTTTTTAACAGAAGTAAAAGAGGAGGAAAGAGTATGAACAACTATCTTCGTAAATTAGTGGAGGGTCAACATTTAACAGAAGAGGAAATGTATAAAGCAGGACTACTTTTATTAAGTGAAAACATATTAGAAAGTGAAATTGCAGCTTTCTTAGTCTTACTGAAAGCGAAAGGTGAAACTGCAGAAGAAATATACGGTCTCGTTCGAGCTCTTCGCGAAAAGGCATTGCCGTTTTCGAACCATATACAAGGAGCAATGGACAATTGCGGGACGGGTGGTGATGGTGCTCAAACGTTTAATATTAGCACAACATCAGCATTCGTACTGGCAGGAGCAGGTGTAAAGGTTGCAAAACATGGTAATCGTGCTGTTTCTAGTAAAACAGGAAGTGCAGACTTATTAGAAGAACTAGGTGTAAATATTAGTAGTACGCCAAACGAAATTGATTATTTACTAGAGCATGTAGGTATTGCATTTTTATTTGCACCAGCGATGCATCCAGCACTAAGGCGCATTATGAAAATAAGAAAAGAGTTAAACGTGCCGACGATCTTTAACTTAATTGGCCCTTTAACAAATCCAGTGAATTTAGAAACACAATTTGTCGGTATTTATAAACGAGATATGTTATTACCAGTTGCACAAGTATTACAAAAGTTAGGCCGGAAACAAGCGCTTGTCGTAAATGGAAGTGGTTTTTTAGATGAAGCGTCATTACAAGGGGAAAATCACGTAGTCCTTTTAAAAGATAATGAAATAGTAGAAAAGAGTATTAATCCAGAAAAGTATGGTTTTTCAAGAGTGAAAAATGAAGAAATTAGAGGGGGGAATTCAAAAGAAAATGCAAAGATTACGCTTGAAGTATTGAGCGGAGAAAAGAGTGTTTATCGTGATACAGTTTTATTAAATGCAGGTCTAGCTCTTTTCGCAAATGGAAAAACGGAAACGATTGAAGAAGGAATTAAACTCGCGGCACATAGCATTGACTCTGGAAAAGCATTAGCCAAATTAAACTTATTAATTGTAGCAAGCAACGAAAAATTAGAAAGGGTGAACTAAAGTGGGGACGATTTTAGATAAAATTGTAGAACAGAAGAAAAAGGAAGTTGCGGAGTTATATGAAATATATACACCAGTAAAAACAAAAAGAAAGACACATTCACTTGTAGAAGCGTTACAGCAGTTTACTGTCATTGCAGAAGTAAAGCGAGCATCACCATCAAAAGGAGATATCAATTTACACGTTGACGTACGAAAACAAGTGGGAACATATGAGAAATGTGGTGCAGGAGCAGTATCTGTTTTAACAGATGGTCAATTTTTTAAAGGATCGTTTCACGATTTACAAACAGCAAGAGAAGAAAGTAACATTCCGCTTTTATGTAAAGATTTCATAATCGATAAGATTCAAATCGATAGAGCGTATGAAGCGGGAGCAGATATTATTTTACTAATCGTAGCAGCGTTAACGAAAGAGAAGTTAAAAGAGTTGTATAGCTACGTGTTAGAAAAAGGATTGGAAGCGATTGTTGAAGTTCATGATGAACAGGAATTAGAAACTGCGATTGTATTAAATCCGCACGTTATTGGCATTAATAATCGTAATTTAAAAACGTTCGAAGTAGATTTAAGCCAAACTGAAAAGCTTGGAAAAAGATTGAATGAGGAGAAATTACTTTGGATTAGTGAAAGTGGCATTCATTCAAAAGAAGATATTATTCGTGTTAAAAGAGCTGGAGCCAAAGGTGTATTAGTTGGAGAGGCGCTTATGACATCATCTTCTATTAGTAGTTTTTTTGAAGATTGTAAGGTGAATATATGAAAGTAAAAATTTGCGGCATCACTGATGTGGAAACAGCGAAAAGTGCGTGTGAATATGGCGCAGATGCACTCGGATTTGTTTTTGCGGAAAGTAAACGGAAAATCACTCCAAAGAGAGCGAAAGAAATCATTCAGGAGCTTCCAGCCAACGTGTTAAAAATCGGTGTTTTCGTAAATGAATCAGTAGAAGTGATCCAGAAAATTGCAGATGAGTGTGGGTTAACACATGTACAACTACATGGAGATGAAGATAATTATCAAATTAGAAGATTGAATATTCCGTCTATAAAATCACTAGGAGTAACTTCAAAAAGTGATATGAAAAATGCTCAAACATATGAAACGGATTATATATTGTTTGATAGCCCGAAAGAAAAGTTTCACGGAGGAAATGGGAAGAAATTTTCATGGGAACTACTTGTGCATATGCCAGAAGAGTTGCGAGAGAAAACGATATTAGCTGGTGGATTAAACGCTCTTAATATAGAAGAAGCGATTCGAACTGTTCGGCCTTATATGGTCGATGTGAGCAGCGGAGTAGAGACAGAAGGAAAGAAAGATGTAGAGAAAATAAAACAATTTATTATAAAAGCGAAGGAGTGTTCCAAATGAACTACGCATATCCAGATGAAAAAGGACATTACGGTATATACGGAGGACGATACGTTCCAGAAACGTTAATGCAATCTGTACTAGAACTAGAAGAAGCATATAAAGAAGCGATGCAAGATGAGGCATTTCAAAAGGAATTAAATCATTATTTAAAAACGTACGTCGGAAGAGAAACACCGCTTTATTTCGCTGAAAATCTGACGAAGTATTGCGGAGGTGCAAAGATTTATTTAAAACGTGAAGATTTGAATCATACAGGAGCTCATAAAATTAACAATACAATCGGTCAGGCACTACTTGCAGTGCGAATGGGCAAGAAAAAAGTTGTCGCTGAAACAGGAGCTGGACAACACGGAGTTGCAACAGCTACTGTATGTGCTCTTCTCGGATTAGAATGCGTCATTTTTATGGGAGAAGAAGATGTAAGACGTCAAAAATTAAATGTGTTCCGAATGGAATTACTCGGAGCGAAAGTAGAAAGTGTAGCGGCAGGTAGTGGTACATTAAAAGATGCGGTAAACGAGGCGCTTCGTTACTGGGTTTCACATGTGCATGATACGCACTACATTATGGGATCTGTTCTCGGACCACATCCATTCCCGCAAATTGTACGTGATTTCCAAAGTGTAATTGGAAATGAAACGAAAAAACAATATGAGGCGTTAGAAGGAAAGTTACCAGAAGCAGTCGTTGCTTGTATTGGAGGTGGTAGTAATGCAATGGGGATGTTTTATCCGTTCGTACACGATGAAGAAGTTGCTCTTTACGGCGTAGAAGCAGCTGGAAAAGGCGTTCATACAGAAAAGCATGCAGCAACTTTAACGAAAGGAAGCGTCGGTGTTTTACATGGATCAATGATGTATCTTCTGCAAAACGAAGAAGGACAAATTCAAGAAGCACACTCTATTTCAGCAGGACTTGATTATCCAGGTGTTGGTCCAGAACATAGCTTGCTAAAAGATATTGGCCGCGTTTCTTATCATTCGATAACAGACGAAGAAGCATTAGAAGCATTTCAATTATTAACGAAAAAAGAAGGCATTATCCCGGCGCTAGAAAGTTCACATGCTGTCGCATATGCATTAAAATTAGCTCCGAAAATGAAGGAAGATGAAGGACTTGTTATTTGTTTATCTGGCCGTGGTGATAAAGATGTAGAGAGTATAAAACGTTATATGGAAGAGGTGTAAAAAATGGGAGTAGAAAAAATTAAAGCAGCGTTTGAAAATGGCAAGAAAGCATTTATTCCGTACGTAATGGGCGGAGATGGCGGCTTTGAAAAATTAAAAGAAAGAATTCGTTTTTTAGATGAAGCAGGAGCGAGCATCGTTGAAATCGGCATTCCGTTTTCAGATCCAGTTGCAGACGGTCCAACGATTCAAAGAGCAGGGAAACGAGCGCTAGATAGCGGTGTAACAGTAAAAGGTATTTTTCAAGCATTAATAGAGGTAAGGAAAGAAGTGCAAATTCCGTTTGTACTCATGACATATTTAAATCCAGTACTTGCATTCGGAAAAGAACGATTCATCGAAAACTGTATAGAAGCAGGGGTAGACGGCATCATCGTTCCAGACCTACCATATGAAGAACAAGACATTATTGCACCGCTCCTTCGAGAGGCAAACGTTGCGCTAATTCCACTCGTTACCATCACGAGCCCAATTGAGCGAATCGAAAAAATTACGAGTGAATCAAAAGGATTTGTTTACGCAGTTACAGTAGCGGGCGTAACAGGAGTACGTCAAAACTTTAAAGGTGAGATTCATAGTTACTTAGAAAAAGTAAAATCACATACGCATTTACCGGTAGTGGCAGGGTTCGGTATTTCAACAAAAGAACATGTAGAAGAAATGGTTACAATATGCGACGGAGTTGTCGTTGGAAGTAAGATCATTGAGCTTTTAGAAAATGAAAAGCAAGAAGAAATATGTGAATTAATATATGCAACAAAACAAAAAGAAGAGGCGTAGTCTCTTCTTTTTGTTTTGCGTAATAAATGTTAAAATATACAGAAAATACATATAATTTAGAGGGTGAGAAGGCATGCTAAGACGTAAACTACTATATCTATTCTTAACTGTACCGCTATACGCTTGGCTCATTAG
>NZ_JBEUTW010000093.1:0-18201 GCF_040492675.1 Bacillus sp. AP50 | reverse complement strand
GATATAAAATGTTTCGTTAAATTCTATAAATAAGTAAGTTGTGGTAGAAATGCTTTGAATTGCCACTATTAATATTGGGGACAATTAAAAAGCGAAAGGTATAAAAAGAATTGGGATTTGATAACTCTTTGTTTTTATAAAACATGAGCTTCTGTACAATTCATTTTTAAAATATTGACAAGGATTATACAACAAGAGGGGGACTGAAATTGGAATCAATGACCTTTGTTTTATTTGGAGCGACAGGGGACTTAGCGAAACGCAAAATTTACCCAGCACTATATAATTTATATAGAGATCAAAAGCTTCCAAAGCAAATATCCGTTATCGGGCTTGGGAGACGTCAAGTATCTCATGTAGATTTTCAAGAAAGAATAAAAGAATCAATAGAGACGTTTTCCCGTCATAGAGAAGAAGGTACTCCGGAACTGGAAGGTTTTTTAGATAATTTTCGCTATTGTCCATTAGATGTGAGTAAGCCGGAAGACTATGAGAGGTTATTACAAGTCGTTCGTGAAAGGGAAGAAGAATTACATATAAAAGGAAATAGAATGTTTTATCTTTCCGTTGCTCCTGAATTTTTCGAGACCATTGCTTTAAATATTAAGGAAAGCGGACTTGATAAAACGGATGGATGGAAACGTCTGATGATTGAGAAACCATTCGGGCACGACCTTACATCTGCTCGTGAGCTTAACGATAAGCTTAGTCGCACGTTTGAAGAAGACGAGATATACCGTATCGATCATTATTTAGGTAAACCGATGATTCAAAATCTTGAAGCATTAGAATTTGCAAATCCTGTTCTCCAATCAATTTGGAATAAAGAACATATAGCGAATGTACAAATCACAGCGAGTGAAACAGTTGGGGTTGAAGAAAGGGCAGGATATTATGACCAGGCAGGGGCCATTCGAGATATGGTTCAAAATCATATGTTACAAATATTAATGATGACTGCTATGAATCTGCCGGAAAAGGTTAATGCATGTGAAATTCGAGAGGAAAAGCGAAAGGTAATGGAAACGCTTCGTAAAGTGAAAAAAGAAGACGTTCAAAGCCATATCATTCGCGGACAATACGCTGCAGGTGAGATAAAAGGCGGGCAAGTTGTAGCATACAAAGAGGAGCCAGGAGTAAATCCTTCTTCTAACATAGACACATTTGTTGCTGCTCGCCTGTGGATCGATAATCCATTTTGGACTGGCGTTCCCTTCTATATACGAACAGGCAAACGAATGAAAGAAAAGTCTACTCGTATTGTAATCGAATTTAAAAATACGTTAAAACAGCAATATCAAGATAATAATCCAAATGCAGCACCTAACTTATTAATAATTGAAATTAGCCCAGGTGAGAACGTTTCATTACAGTTAAACAGTAAAAATCCATTGAAAAATGGAGAAATTGAACCGATGCGTATTAACTTTACTTGTGAGCAAGCGGATGTGGGAGTACCTGAAGCGTATGAAAGACTCATTCATGATGCTGTGAGTGGAGACGCTACATTCTTTGCACATTGGAGAGAAGTTGAATTGTCATGGGAATGGGTACAACCAATTCTTGAAGCGTTCGAGGAAAACTTATTACCGCTTCATGAATATGAGTCTGGTTCATATGGTCCAGAAGCGTCTAATGAACTGTTACAAGAAAGTGGATTTAAATGGTGGTTAGATCAAGAGACGGAAAAATAAGTACTTTCTTTAATGAAAGCATTTAGGGGGACGATTACTATGACACAAAACATAAATCAATTAGCAGTGAATACACTTCGTACGTTATCGATTGATGCTATTAATGCGGCAAACTCAGGTCATCCAGGTCTTCCGATGGGAGCAGCACCAATGGCTTATGCATTATGGGCGAATCATTTAAATTACAATCCTAATCACCCAGAATGGTTTAACCGTGATCGTTTCGTTTTATCGGCGGGACATGGATCTAGTCTGTTATATAGCCTACTTCATTTAGCTGGATATGACGTTTCAATTGATGACTTGAAAAATTTCAGAAAGTTAAATAGTAAAACACCTGGACATCCTGAGTTTGGGCATACTCCTGGAGTTGAAGCGACTACAGGCCCGTTAGGACAAGGGATTGCTAATGCTGTAGGAATGGCAATGGCAGAAGCTCATTTAGCAGCGAAGTTCAATAAGGATGGTCACTCTATTATAGATCACAATACGTATGCTTTAGTCGGAGATGGTGACTTAATGGAGGGTGTCGCTTATGAAGCGATGTCAATGGCAGGACATATGAAACTTGGCAAGTTAATTGTACTGTATGATTCAAATGAAATTTCACTTGATGGTGAATTAGGCATTGCTTTCTCTGAAGATATTCAGAAAAGGGCAGAATCTGTACATTGGCAATATGTAAGAGTTGAAGATGGAAACGATGTTGATGCGATTACAAAAGCTATTCAATCAGCGAAAGAAAATACGGATCAACCTACTCTTATAGAAATTAGAACCATTATAGGTTATGGAAGTCCAAAAGTTGCTGGAACGAACAAAGCACATGGTAATCCGCTTGGAGTAGAAGAAGCGACAGCGACAAAACAAGTGTATGGTTGGGATTATGAGGAAGATTTCTTTGTACCTGAAGAAGTAAAAGCTCATTTTAATGAACTAAAACAAAAAGGTATTGAAAAAGACAATGACTGGAATGAGCAGTTCAACTTATACAGAGAAGCGAATCCTACACTGGCAGATGAATTAGAAAAAGCGATTACAGGTGAGGTTTTAATTGAAGCAAAAGACATTCTATCTTTTGATACTGAAAAAACGATTTCCACTCGTGTTGCAAGTGGGGAAGCTATTAATCATTATGTGAAATCGATTCCTTCTATTTTCGGTGGAAGTGCGGATCTTTCTCATTCTACGATGACAGATATAAAAGGTGAAGCAGTATATGCAGTAGAATCATATGCTGGACGAAATATATATTTCGGTGTACGTGAACATGCAATGGGCGCTGCAGCGAATGGATTGGCGCTTCATGGAGGAGTAAAACCTTTCGTAAGTACATTCTTTGTATTTAATGATTATCTTCGTCCGTCCATTCGACTGGCTGCACTGCAAAAGTTACCTGTTACTTACGTATTTACACATGATTCGATTGCTGTAGGAGAAGATGGTCCAACGCATGAACCAATTGAACAATTGGCAGCTCTTCGAGCAATTCCTGGTTTAACAGTTATCCGCCCGTCAGATGCAAATGAAACAGCAAGTGCTTGGGCGTTTGCTTTACAGCAAACGGATGGTCCAGTCGTTTTAGTACTGAGTCGTCAAAATTTACCGGTGTTTAATGAAACGAAAGCGAACATAGAGAATTTCTCTAAAGGAGCTTACGTATTAACACAAACAAATGAAAATCCGGATGTAATTTTAATTGCGACAGGTTCTGAAGTATCCTTAGCTGCTAGTGCGAAAGCAAAATTAGAAGAAGATCAAGTTTCTGTTCGCATCGTTGCAATGCCGAGCTGGGAGTTATTCGATCGCCAATCGAACGAATATAAAGAATCCGTTCTTCCGTCTTCTATAACGAAACGAGTATCTCTTGAGATGGGTGTATCTCTCGGTTGGGAACGTTATGTAGGACAAGAAGGAAAAGTACTATCAATTGAAACATTTGGAGCTTCAGGAACTGGAGCTGAAGTCATGAATCTATTTGGATTTACGACAGAAAATGCTGTTCAAATTACAAAAAATGTGTTGAATTCTTAAGCTATGACTGTGAATACCTTTCTGTACATATTAAAATTTCAGTGCTGAAAGGTATTCCAGATTGTAGTGATATGGATTTTTAATAAAAGATGATTTGAGGAGGAATTATATTATGCAAGTAGGATTAATTGGGTTAGGTAAAATGGGATTAAATTTAGGGAAAAATTTAATGGATCATAAACATGAAGTAGTAGCATTTGATTTAAATACGAGCGCAGTAGAAGAAATGAAAGAGTACGGGGCAACAGGTACATCTAGTTTAAGTGAACTTGTTCAGTCATTACAATCACCAAGAATTCTTTGGGTAATGGTACCACACGCTGTTGTTGATTCTGTTATTGATGAGGTTACACCACTTTTATCAAAAGGAGATATTTTAATTGAAGCTGGTAATTCACATTATAAAGAGTCTATCCGCCGATATGAGCAATTAAAGAAAGATGGCATTCACTTTATGGATGCAGGAACTTCTGGCGGAATGGAAGGCGCTCGTAATGGTGCTTGTTACATGATCGGAGGAGATCAAGAAGCTTGGGACATCGTTGAACCTATCTTCCGCGATACTGCTGTAGAAAATGGATTCTTATATGCTGGAAAAGCTGGTAGTGGTCACTTCTTAAAAATGGTTCATAACGGAATTGAATACGGTATGATGGCTGCTATTGGTGAAGGATTTGAGATTCTAGAGAAAAGTGAATTTGACTACGATTATGAAAAAGTATCAAGAGTATGGAACAACGGTTCAGTGATTCGTTCTTGGTTAATGGAATTAACAGAAAATGCATTTTCTAAAGATGCAAAACTGGATGAGATTAAGGGTGTTATGCATTCTTCTGGTGAAGGAAAATGGACAGTAGAAACAGCATTAGACCTTCAAACAGCAACTCCTGTTATCGCAATGTCTCTATTAATGCGCTACCGCTCATTAGACAATGATACATTTACAGGAAAAGTTGTAGCAGCTCTGCGCAATGAATTTGGCGGACATGCAGTAGAAAAGAAATAAAGTGAAACTTTAATAAGTAGGGGCTTCATTCCACACAAATCGGGCTTTTACGGGATAAGCATATTAAACATGTAACTCATCAACGTTTAAAAACTGGAGGGAATTAATCATGAAATTTTTTATTGATACTGCAAATCTTGAGGATATAAAAAAAGCATATAAACTTGGAGTTTTAGCTGGTGTTACAACGAATCCTTCTTTAGTAGCGAAAGAGGGCATTAAATTTGAAGACCGTATTGCAGAAATTTGTCAGGCGGTTCCTAAAGTTGAATCTGTTTCGGCAGAAGTAACGCCAGATGCTGTTACAGCTGAAGAGATGATCGCCCAAGCAGAAGAACTGATTAAAATTAACGGTGGCGATGAAAAAGTTACAATTAAACTTCCGATGACGTTAGCAGGATTAGAAGCTTGTCGCTACCTTACTGAAAAAGGTGTGAAAACGAATGTTACACTTATTTTCACGGTGAACCAAGCACTTTTAGCTGCTCGAGCAGGTGCAACGTACGTTTCTCCATTTTTAGGACGTTTAGATGATATTTCTGAAGATGGTGTACTATTAGTTGCTAAAATTGCTGAATTATTCGATGTTCATCAACTAGATACACAAATTATTGCGGCTTCTGTTAGACATCCAGATCATGTAACTCGTGTAGCGATGGCAGGTGCTCACATTGCAACAATCCCTTATAAAGTAATTGAACAACTTGCTATGCACCCATTAACAGACCAAGGTATTGAGAAATTTGCTGCTGATTGGGCGAAAGCGCCTAAATTATAATGTTATGAAAGTGAAGGTGCTTTCCGAAAGTTGTTTTTCATGAGAAGACAAATCCTAAGTAACTTCATCGTTTAAAGTGGATACTGAGTTTGTAGTCTTACTACGTGAAAACAGCAAGAGAAGAAAGTGTCATTCACTTTTAAAAAAGGGAAAATTGATCGCGCGAAGCGTTTATCACAATAACATTATAATTATGGAAGAGAAATCCCCTTATCAGAGAGGTGAGTTAACATGTATCTCTGATAAGGGAGATTCTTTTTGTATAAATTATTATTTTGTGAAGATGATTTGTATATCGATATATAAATTCTTACTCATGAAAGAACTATATAGGTTCTCTTAATTGTATAGCAATTTTGAAAGGGTTTACATAAAGGGGTGGAACTGCGTATGAATATGTACCTTTTAATGATTACATTATTATCAATCGTAATTGTTATTTTAGGGGTATCGTGGTGGAGATGGCATGCATTTATTAGTTTAACGATTGCAAGTTTGTTTTTAGCAATTATGTCTGGGATGCCAATGGATAAAATAGTGAGTGCTTATGAAACGGGAGTCGGCAGTGTTCTCGGGCATTTAGTAGGTATTTTAGTATTAGGTACAATTTTAGGGAAAATGATGGCAGAGTCAGGTGCTGGAATGCAAGTGGCAGAGTTCTTTATTAAATCCTTTGGGATAAAAAACTTACCATGGGCGATGTTAATTGCAGGTTTTATTATTGGAATCCCGGTGTTTTTTGAAGTAGGCATTTTAATATTACTGCCGTTAGTAATTTCAATTCATAAAACAACGAAACAAAATATTTTATTGATAGCATTACCAGCAATTGCTGGGCTATCTGTCGTACACGGCCTTGTTCCTCCGCATCCAGGGGCCATAGTTGCAATTGGTATTTATAAAGCGAATCTTGGGAAGGTACTAATGTATTCACTCATTATTACATTTTTTGCAGCGATTATTGCAGGTCCTATATTTGCGAAATGGATTCACAAACGTGTAATTCCTGAAAATGAGCCGGAATTGATTCGTGTAAATACAAAATCAACGAAATTACCAGGAATAGGAGTTTCATTTTTAGTTATATTGTTACCTGTTATGTTAATGGTTTTAGCTGCAGCAGCTCCTTATGTGCCTCTTTCTAATACTTTGATGAAGATTGTCACATTAATCGGTAGTCCTATAATTGCACTATTGATTGCATGTTTTGCGGCGTTCTATTTTCTTGGATTTCGTCAAGGTATCGATAAAAAAGCTATTAAGAAGATAACAGAAGATAGCTTATTACCAATTGGTTCAATTGTTGCGATTATTGGTGCTGGTGGGGGATTTAAGCAAATTCTCATCGATAGTGGGGTAGGGAATGCTATTGCTCAAATGTCTGAGCATTTAGCTCTATCTCCAATTGTATTAGCATTTATAGTAGCTGGGTTAATTCGAATTGCGACAGGGTCAGCGACAGTCGCTTTAACAACAGCAGCCGGTATCGTTTCGCCAATCGTTGAAAATACGACAGGTGTGAACTTAGAGTTACTCGTTATTGCAACAGGTGCAGGAGCGTTAATGTTTTCTCACGTAAACGATGCTGGGTTCTGGATGGTAAAAGAATACCTAGGCTTAACAGTGAAAGAAACATTTAAAACATGGACAGTATTAGAAACGTTACTTTCATTTATCGCTTTTGGAGGCGTTTTACTACTCGATATGTTTGTTTAAGATAAAGATGTTTCTATTTAGATAATTGTGGCTTACAACGTTATCAATAGATAAAAGGAATGTATTTTTATGGTGGGATACTGTAGCAATTTTTTGTTAGGAGGAAGAAATGGTGAGCTCAAAATATATGATTGGTGTAGATATTGGGACAACTAGTACAAAATCAGTTCTATTTTCTACTGATGGATCTGTTATTGCTAGTCATGGAATTGAATATCCTTTATATTCTCCTACACCTGAAACAGCAGAACAAGACCCAGAAGAAATCTTTCATGCAGTAATAAATACGATTAAAGAAACTGTACGAATAAGTAGTGTACAGCCGAATGATATTCTTTGTGTCTCTTTTAGTTCGGCAATGCATAGTATCATTGCTGTAGATGAAAAAGGAGAGCTATTAACGAGATGTATCACTTGGGCAGATAATAGAAGTGCAAGCTGGGCGGAGAAAATAAAGAATGATATGAATGGTCATGAAATTTACCTTCGTACTGGGACACCAATTCATCCGATGTCACCACTTTCGAAATTAGTTTGGCTACAGAATGAGCAGGCAGAGTTATTCGCAAAAAGTTATAAATTCATTTCTATTAAAGAATATGTTTTTTACAAGTTATATAAAGAATATGTAATTGATTATTCTATAGCATCAGCGACAGGAATGTTCAATTTAAAATCTTTAAAATGGGATGAAGAGGCTTTACATGTAGCGGGAATTACAGATAAAAAGCTTTCAAAGCTTGTTCCAACAACGCACAGTTTAACAGGATTAGATGAAGAGCTTGCCAAAGAGATGAATGTACTTGTTTCTACGCCTTTTGTAGTAGGAGCGAGTGATGGAGTCCTATCCAATTTAGGTGTAAATGCAATAGATCCTGGCGTTGTGGCTGTTACAATTGGTACAAGCGGTGCGATACGTGCTGTAACAAATCGTCCTGTAACAGATCCAAAAGGTAGAATTTTTTGTTATGCGTTAACTGAAGACCATTGGGTAATCGGTGGTCCAGTTAATAACGGTGGTATGATTTTCAGATGGGCTCGTGACCAATTGGGCACTTCAGAGATTGAACTTGCAAAGCGCTTAGGAAAAGATCCATATGAGGTGCTTACTGAAATAGCAGCAAAAGTGAATCCTGGATCTGACGGTTTATTATTTCACCCGTATTTAGCAGGGGAAAGAGCTCCTTTATGGAATGCAAATGCACGAGGATCTTTCTTTGGACTCGGATTGCATCATAAGAAAGAACATCTTATCCGTGCTGTTTTAGAGGGGGTAATTTATAATTTATATACAGTTCTTCTCGCTTTAAAAGAACTAATTGGCGAACCGAAAAAAATTCAAGCGACAGGCGGTTTTGCAAGGTCGGAACTTTGGAGACAGATGATGGCGGATATTTTCCATCAAGACGTATATGTTCCTGAAAGTTTCGAAAGCTCTTGCTTAGGAGCTGCAATCCTCGGTTTATATAGTTTAGGTGAAATAGATACATTATCCGTAGTTTCTGAAATGGTAGGTGCAGATTTTCATCATGAGCCAAACATGGAAAGTGTGGAGAAATATAAAGATTTAACGCCAATCTATATTCGTCTGTCCCGTCAATTGGAAGAAGAATATGAAAGTATAGCAGCGTATCAAAAAAAGTGGGTTTAAAAGTTATTTACCAATAAAATATGGTAACGTATAAAGAGGTACTCCGATTTTTTTGGATACTCTTTCAACATAAAATATTTTAAGAAGTATGATGAACGAAAAATATAGGGAGAGAGGGTTATGAAAATGAAGGATAACAAAGAGTTTATCGGATATGTTGGGACTTACACGAAAGAAAATAGCAAAGGAATATATAAGTTTATTTTAGACACGGAAGCAAAAAAAATTGGTAATGTAACACTTGCTGCTAAGCTGGATAACCCTACATATGTAACGATTAACCGAAATAATGAATATCTCTATTCTGTTGTTAAGGAAGGCGAATCTGGCGGTGTAGCTGCTTATTCCATTGATAGTCATACTGGAGAACTAAAAGCGAAAAATAGACAAGTAGTAGAAGGGGCTTCTCCTTGTCATATTAGTGTTGATAGTGGAAATCATACAGTAGTTACAGCAAATTACCATAAAGGAACGATTGAGTCTTTTGAAATAAATGAAGAAAATGGAACTGTAAATCCTGCTTCATCTATTATGGCACATGAAGGTTCAGGTCCGAATAAAGAAAGACAAGAAAAACCACATGCACATTACGCGGGGTACACTCCTGATGAAAAATATGTAGTGGGCGTTGATTTAGGGATAGATAAAATAATTACGTATGAAGTAAAAGATAGTACATTAATAGAAGTGAATAGCCTGTCTGTGAATCCGGGAAGTGGACCAAGACACATTGCTTTTCATCCAAATGGAAAATACGCTTATGTAATGACGGAGCTTAGTTCAGAGGTTATTGCGCTAACATATAACTCGGAAGAAGGATCCTTTACAGAATTACAGTATATTTCTACTCTTCCAGAACAATTTGATGAAAATAGTCAAGGCAGTGCTATCCATATTTCTTCTGACGGCCGCTTTGTATATGCAGGTAATCGTGGTCATAATAGTATCGCTGTTTATAGCGTAGATCAAAACTCAGGCCAGCTTACATTTGTGGAACATACATCTACAGAAGGAAATTGGCCAAGAGACTTTGTATTAGATCCTACTGAAAAGTTTCTTGTTGCTACAAATGAAAAGTCACATAATCTTGTGTTATTTTCAAGAGATGAATCTACAGGTAAGTTAACACTTTTACAATCTGATGTTGCTGTGCCAGAGCCTGTTTGTGTGAAGTTTTTAAATATATAATTTCAGATGCCTAAACAAAAGCAAAGCGATATCGCTTTGCTTTTTATTATTTCTTTTTCGGTCTACGTACTAATTCGCCGCCGCAGTTTGGACAAACGTTATGTCTTTCTTCTGTACATGGTGCGCAAAATGTACATTCATATACACAAATGTATGCTTCAGAATCTTGTTCGAGCGATTGATCGCAAATTTGACAGTTTGTTTTCATTTCTAGTGCCATAATAAGTCTCCTTTTTAGTTAGAAAATTTATAATTTAATTATAATTCATTAAATAGAAATAGTCCTTTTCAATTGAAAGGAAATCGAATGATAAAGTTATGAATTGAAACGAAAGATGCTGGTTTATTTTAAAATTGATTATTTATTACAGTTGGAATATTATGAAATAGTCAAAAGACAACAGGGGGTATAGATTTTGACTAATCATAACGATCATTTAAAAGCAAACTGCGAAAAATGCTTCGGTCTATGTTGCGTTGCATTACCGTTCGCAGCATCGGTAGATTTTGCAGTGAATAAAGATGGTGGTAAACCATGTTCTAACTTACAATCAGATTTTAAATGTAGTATACATAAAAATCTTAGAGGAAAAGGTTATAAAGGTTGTACAGTATTTGAGTGTTTCGGTGCTGGGCAGAAGATTTCTCAGGGTACGTTTAAAGGGATTGATTGGCGGAAAGATGCAAAGCATGCAAGAAAAATGTACGATGCTTTTCCGGTTATGCATCAACTTCATGAAATGCTTTGGTATTTGAATGAAGCGATTCTTTTAAAGGCAACACAGCCAATTCATAAAGAGCTGGAGACCGCAATTGAGGAGACAGAGCGACTTTCGAATTTAAATCCAGATGAGTTAATGAAAATAAATGTTCCAATGCATAGGGCAGAGGTGAACATTCTTCTTTTAGAAACGAGCGAATTAGTATGGAAGGAAATGAATACTGCACGTAAGAAACGAATCATTCACCGCGGAGCAGACCTTATGGGAGCAAATCTGAAAAAGAAAGATTTACAAGGAGCAAATTTAAGAGGAGCATATTTAATTGCGGCAAACTTAAATGGAGCAGACTTACGAGGGGCAGATCTCATTGGAGCAGATTTACGAGATGCAGATATTCGCGGAGCAGACTTTACAAATTGTATTTTCCTGACGCAAGTTCAAATTAATGCGGCGAAAGGGGATAAGCATACGAAATTACCGAAAATGTTATCCCGTCCATCGCATTGGAGTGCGTAAAGAGTGAGGAGTGTTTAGTGTGGATATATTTCAGTATTTAGAAGAGATGCAAGAGGATGTCTTTTCGTTAGCAGTAGAGCAAATAGAAGCGAATTATTTTGAAATTTGTAGCATGTTAGCGTCTGCAGAATATGCAGAACGAATTAAAACAATTGATTTAGAGTCATATAAGGAAAGTATTCGAGTAGGTTTGGATGCAGCTGTAGAAATGGCTACTAATGAAGAATCAAAAGCGATTTATTTTGAGTATGACCTTGATAACGAATGGGATAGTCAGTTTTATATTTGTGAGGAATATATTCCACTTGAAGAAGAGGACGATGATTGGGCATCTGAATGGACATATAATATTGAGGGGCCGGGGTCTGTAGAATTAGCAGATATGTATAATGGAAATGGCTTTGACACAAGTGAAAAAGCAGTCGGTGTAACTTTATATTTAATTGCTAAAACGCTGTGTAGTTTTATAAGTGTACGTAGTGAAGTGCAAAGTAATATACCGATTTGTATTGGTTTTCACGACCAAGATCCAATAATGCGAACAGGCAGAGACTAAAAATCTCTGCCTGCTTTTTATTTCTTTTCAAAAGTAGTAATGAAAACGCTACATATAATAAGAATACCGCCAATAAAAAAGTTACTATTTAATGTCTCATTTAATAAGAGCCAGCCAAGTAATGATCCAACAATAGGTTGGAAGAAGAAAAATAAGGAACCGATGCTTGCATCTATTAATTCTAATCCTTTATTCCAAAGGAAAAAGGCACCTGCTGTTGAAACGATTCCTAAGTATAATACGCCTAATATTACGTACGTATTTACTGTTCCGATAGAGGATGTTTGTAGTTCTCCTATCATAAAAGGTGTAATAAAAAAGAGTGAAAAGAATATGGCATACGTTGTAATAACTAAGGATGAAAATTGGATTGAAGCGATTTTTACATAAATAGATAGTAAGGCCCACGTAATAGCGGCTCCAACTAAAATGATTGTTCCGATAAAATAGGAGCCAATTTCAATATCCCATCCGATTACGATAATGACACCGATTGTCGCTATTATAGTAGATAAAAGTCTACGAGCGGTTAGTTTTTCTTTCAAAATGAGCGCTGCAAATATAACCATAAATGCAGGCGTAGCTGATGTAACTAACGAGCCTGTATGAGCGTCGGATAATTTTGTTCCGATAAATTGGCATGTGATTGAAATGAAATATCCAATAAATCCTATCCAAGCGAAGAGGAGCCAATCTTTTTTGCGAATGTTTACTTTTTTCTTTTGTTTTTTCTCAGCTAGTTTCAAAATGCCATACAAAACAACAAAAGCAATGATAAAGCGTAGCCAAACGAGTGTTAGTGGTGGGATAAAATCGAGTACGTATTTGCTAACAACATACATACCACCCCATATACTTGCTGCTAGTGATAAACATATAGCTCCTAAAATTGTTTGTTTCATGTAAAGTACCTCCGTCTATTTTTAGGGTATTATGAGTTCCCTAAGACGAGGCGTAGTGTATGTGTTATATGATTGCCCGTCTTAGTTTATAGACGGCCTACAGGTTGATCGTTTTCGAATGAAGTGTTGTAGTACATGCGTGCATTCCTCCTCTTTAAGTTATAATGATATTATAACTTAATTTTCTGATTATTGGAGGTTGTTATGAAATATATCGTTATAAAATCACATGTTAGCAATTATCCTAATCCAATTCGCTTAGAAGAGGGGGATGTAGTGAAAATGATAGAGAGTTACGCTGGTCCGGAAAACTGGGAAAACTGGATGTTTTGTCACGAAGAGAAATATGACCGGAAAGGATGGGTTCCGGAGCAAATTATAAAAAAAGATATGAATGGAACAGGAATTATTATAAAACAATATACTGCGAAAGAATTAAATGTGAGTATTGGAGAAAGAGTGATTGGATTAGAAGAATTCAATGGATGGGTTTGGGGCGAAGGAAGAGATGGTGAGAAGGGCTGGGTACCAAAGGAAAACTTACAAAAATATTAATAATAATATTTGATCAATAATTAGGAAACATATTTTTGCTTATGAGTATATTGGTTGTAGGATAAAAAGTAGATTAATAGAGAAAGAGGAGGAGATTATTATAACTACAACCGTTATTTCGCATTTTTACAATGAAGAATATTTATTGCCATGGTGGCTTATGCATCATACGAAACTTTTTGATCATGGTATTTTAATTAATAAAGGTTCAACAGATCGTTCCGTTGAGATTTGTAAAAAATTCGCACCGCATTGGGAAGTGCGAGATTCTGTAAATCCAGAGTTTGATGCATATGCGACAGATCATGAAGTGATGAGGATAGAACAAGAAGTACAAGGATGGAAAATGATTTTAAATACGACTGAGTTTCTTTGCATGCAAGATAAAAATCAGTTTTGGAAATCACTAGATGAATTGGGAGGTAGGATGTATTGGCTAGAAGGGCTTATTATGGTCGATGATCCTAACTATAATTATCCGGAACTTAACTTTGGAATACCTTTAATGAAACAGCGATTTCATGGTTATTTACCAGAGGAGTGGAGACTATGGAGAAGGGGAAGATTTATTCATAATCATGAGCATGGAAGTTATACGGTTGGAAGACATTTATCTGCGCATGAATCGATGATTTATCCACCTCTTGCCTGTATATTATGGTTTGGGTTTAGTCCGTGGAATGATGCGATGAGAAAGAGAAAGTTACAAATTGGTCCGACTCTTTCTGAAGCTAGTAAGCATGGAGGAATGGGTACGCATCATATTGTTACGCCGGAAAGATTAGAAGAATGGTATAAGGAATTAGCGAGAGGAACGAAGGATTTACGTTTTAATGATGCATATCGTTATGTTTTTGTATAAATGATTTCCACCATAAAATTGTTTCTTCTATTCCTGTATTTAGATCGTATGTTGGTTTCCAGTTTACTTCAGTTTTTAAACGTTCTACATTAACCCCGACAAATAAAGGTTCATCTTTAGAGAAAGGGATTGCACCTAGTTTAATTAAATGTTCTTTTCCTATCTTTTTAGCAATGATAGAAGCTAACTCTTTAATTTGTACAGATTGACCAGAAGCGATATTGATGGTGCCTGTAACGCCGTGTTCTAATATTGTTACGAGAGCGTCAGCGACGTCACTCACATGGAGGAAATCTCTCGATTGTTTTCCATGTGTACATAGTGCTTCCTCGTTTTTTAATAAGGAAGTGATAATGTTAGAAACGAGCCGATTACCTTGTTCGTGAGGTCCATACATATGAAAAATGCGGCCCCAACACATGCTGAGGCCTGTTTGTTGTGCATACGTTTCTAGCCAGGAGTGCAGTGCATTTTTACATAAAGAATACGGGGTTTTATAGGAAAGGAGCGGTGAATCTTCAAATAATACGCCGTTAAACCATTCGTATTCTGCGCCAGTACCTGCAACGACAACACGCTTTCCGCCGCATGTTGTAAAGTGCTGAATCAATGAAATACTAGACTTTAGCCAATAGTAATTATTAATAGATACATAGCATGCTGGTGGCACTGCTTCCCAAGCAAGGTGAATGAGATGGCTAGGCTGAACGTCGTAAATGAATTGTTTTACTTCGTCATTGCGGAGCAAGTTTACTTTATGCCAGTGGCAAGGGAGGTGAGAGGGTTTATTTTTATTATACGTGGCGTGCACTTCGTATCCCTTTTGTATAAGTGAATCTACAACATATTTACCTATCCAGCCACTACCACCTGTTACAACAACTTTCTTCATGGCTCAATCACCTCAACTTCTGGAACTGTCACTAGAAATTTACCGCCCCATTCACGAATGAAAGAGCATTCTTTTATAATTTCGTCTTTCAAATTCCAAGGAAGTATGAGAATGTAATCCGGTTTTGTACGTTTAATTTCTGCTGGAGATTTTATTGGAATACGAGTTCCTGGTAAAAGGAGATTTTGTTTGTGAGGATTTTTATCTACTGTATACGCTAAAAATTCTTTACCTATTCCGCAATAATTCAACAGGGTGTTTCCTTTAGCCGGAGCGCCGTAGCCGATGATTTGTTTGTTTAAAGCTTTTGCTTTGATAAAAAACTTTAAAATATTTATTTTCAATTGTTCCACTCGTTTAGAAAAAAGGAGATAGCAATCTAATGTATCGAGTCCGTGATTGACTTCTTTTTGGAGTAAGTTTGTAACGTTGGAATGGATAGTGGATTGGGAACTTAGATGGTTTACAAAAATACGTAATGAACCACCATGTGTTGAAAGCTCTTCTACATCAACAATTTGTAAATGATGATGAGCTAAAATTTTTTGAAGGCTTATAAGTGAGAAGTAGGAGAAGTGTTCATGGTAGATGGTATCAAATTGGTTAAAGGATATAAGGTTTAATAAGTGCGGGAATTCGATTGTTATCGTGCCATCACGTTTTAATAGTGTTTTTAAACCAGCAACAAAATCATGCAAGTTTGGAACATGTGCTAATACGTTATTTGCGACGATTAAATCAGCTTGTGGCAATTTTTTTGCTAAGTCATTACTGAAAAAATTCACATGAGTAGGAATTCCTTTTTTGATAGCAATTTCTGCTACGTTTTTCGCGGGTTCAATTCCCAATGTCTCGATATTTTCTTTTTTAAAGTATTGTAATAAGTACCCATCGTTACTTGCGATTTCAATCACTTTTGAATGTTTCGTTAAGTTGAAACGCTTAATCGCCATTTCTACATATTGTTTAGCGTGTAGTAGCCAACTTGAGGAGTAAGAGCTGAAGTATAAATAGTTATGAAAAATATTTTGCGGGGATTCAAATTCATCTAGCTGTACGAGTAAACAAGAGTGACAAACAAATGTGTGCAGCGGATAAAAAGGTTCCATTTTATATGAGCTTTCAGGAGCTACAAATGAATTAGCGAGAGGGGAAACGCCCAAATCTAAAAAAGTGTTGGTTAGTAATGAGTGGCAAAAACGGCATTTTTTCTGTTCCATTTTATAGCCCCTTTATAAATTTTTGAATGCATCGATTTGTTGTCGTGTGAAAGATTCTATATTTTCACCAGATGCATATTTTTTGTACCAATCAACAGTCCAAGCGATAGAATCATCTGTTGATAACTTAGGAGTCCAGCCGAGTTTGTTTACTGCTTTTGTACTATCGAGTGTTAAAACAGGTGATTCATAAGGAGTATTTGTAGAGGAGGAAATGATTGTTAGTGGGTTATTCCATAATTTTATTACAGATTCAATGACATCATGAACGGTTCTGTTAGGTTCATTCATTGGGCCGAAATTCCACGCTTCTGCATATTTAGCATCATTCCAAAGTTTCTCAGCTAAAAGGATATAGCCATGTAGAGGATCTAAAACATGTTGCCACGGACGGACGGCATATTTGTTTCGAATACACAAAGTATGATTGTGCAAATATGCCCGAATGATATCAGGGAATAATCGATCTTCTGCCCAATCACCACCGCCGATGACGTTACCAGCTCTGACTGAGGCGAGTTTCTGGGTATTAGTGCGGAAGAATGATTTTTGATAGGATGTTGCCACTATTTCAGCGCAAGCTTTACTAGCGCTATAAGGGTCGAAACCTCCTAGTCGGTCATTTTCCACGAACGCTCGGTCGCCACTACCGTCATTCTCATAACATTTATCGCTTGTCACATTAATAATGGCACGTACGCTTTCGACGGACTTTGCTGCTTCTAGCACGTGAACAGTACCTAAAACATTCGTTTTGAATGTATCGATAGGGTTTTTGTATGAAGCGGTTACGATTGGCTGAGCTGCTAAATGAAATATTATGTCAGGTTTATGCTGCTTCATGGCATGAAATAAAGAATGGTAATCTGTAATATTGCCTTTCATTGTCGTGCACTCTTTTGCTACGTTACCTTGTTCAAAAATGTTAGGAATGGATGGGGGATGAGAAGAAAAGCCTACTACTTCTGCACCTAAAGAACTTAAGAAAAGGGTGAGCCAGGAGCCTTTAAATCCAGTATGTCCCGTAATAAATACTTTTTTCTTATTCCAAAAAGATGATGAAGCCATATTACCAAACCTTCCACGGAGCGTTATTATTTTCCCATAGCTCGACTAATTTATTTTTATCGCGCAATGTATCCATCGGATGCCAAAAACCAGAATGTTGATATGCGGCCAATTCATTTTTATTTACTAACTGAACTAAAGAGTCTGTTTCAAAAACAGACTTATCTCCACTAATGTAATTGAAAACTTCAGGATTTAAAATGAAAAATCCACCGTTAACCCATCCGCCATCACCTAATGGTTTTTCTTGAAAAGATGTTACAGACTGTTTATCTAATATGAGAGAACCGAATCTACCAGGAGGTTGTACGGCAGTAACAGTAGCCATTTTTCCATGTTTTTTATGGAATGTAATAAGTTCTTTTATATTTACATTACTTAATCCATCACCATAAGTGAGGCAGAAAGGTTCGTCTCCGACATAATTTTGAATCTTTTTCACTCGGCCACCCGTTTCGGTATTTACACCAGTATCGATTAGTGTAACTTTCCATGGTTCTACACGATGAGAATGGGTAGTAATTGTATTATCGTTTAACTGTATTGTGAAATCAGACATGTGTAAGTTGTAATTTAGAAAGAACTCTTTAATTGCATATCCTTTATAGCCTAAGCAAATAATAAACTCAGTAATCCCGTAATGACTATACAAACTCATAATGTGCCATAGAATGGGTTTTGTTCCAATTTCAATCATAGGTTTCGGTTTTAAATGTGTTTCTTCCCCAATTCTTGTACCGTACCCACCAGCAAGAATAACAGCTTTCATTTTTTCCTCCTAAAATAAAAATTTATTATTTATACAGTATTCATGTTTTATGCAAATGAGATTGTTTTTGAT
>NZ_JBEUTW010000092.1:0-13412 GCF_040492675.1 Bacillus sp. AP50 | reverse complement strand
GTATACACTTAGTAATCTATAGAACATTTCAATATATAAACTACAAACTAAAGTCCATTTTTCTATTATTTAGATTACTATTATTTTTTCATCACAGTCATAAAATGAAACCTCAATCAGTGGAGTTCTTTATGTAAACGAAGGAATAGACCCCCTTTTAAAAGGGGAATCTGTTTCCAGACGTTATTATTAATATTTACCGTAAAATGAATTAGCCTTCATTCGCCCATTGTTTTCCATAATCATTTCTTCTAAAATCCTTTGCTTATCCCGAATATGCTGAGCTGCCTTAATAATTAGCGGGCTTACTTCTATTGCAACTTGCGCACGCGTTTCTTCATCCAATGTCATCATCCAGCGATTTAACATCTCACTCTTCTCAGCAAACTCTCTATCTGACACTTGCAATTCACCGATTTCATTAAAACAGTCGACAAACGTCCGATAAATATCATTGTTCATTTTCAAGTGCTCCGCGGTAGCCGTCTATTAAATCTTGTAACACTTTCACAATTGCATCAATATCTTTCGCTTCACGCGTTACTTTCATCGTTTGAATTTGAATGCTAATCCAATCATATAAACCATAGAGACTGTCATATAAATCTTTCGTAATCTCAGGATTTAATTGAAGCTTTAGTTCTTCAAAAATACGTTCTAATTTTTCAAGAAGTGCGTCCCCTTCTTGTAGTTTAAAAGTATGTAAAAGTTCTTCTAAATTACGAAACTCTACAATACATCTTTCATAAATAAAAATTGTATTTTTAATTGGGTTACTCGTCATAATATCATTTTGCATATAACGTTGCCATGCTTGCATACGATCACTTCCTCAACTTTCATTAATCATCACTTTTTTGTTTTGTCATTGCTTTAATTGTTTTTAGTTGGCTATCAAGCGCCGCCAATGTACTTTCTAGCTTTTGATACTTCTTCACAATTTCATCTTGCTTTTGTTTATTTTGCATATCAATATCGCTAATTTTTCTATCTAAATCACTTACACGCGAATCTATACTCTTTACTCGTTCCCCAACGACACCTTTATCACCGAAAAGCTTTTCAAGCGGGGCCTCCATCATTTTCCCTAAACCATTTGAGCTAAAGAAAAACTGTTTAGCTGTATCTGGCTTTTCTTTTAATGCCTTTGTTAGAGCTTCATCATCGACTTCTAATGTCCCATCCTGCTTTATTTGGATACCAAAATTAAATAAATAATTATCATCTTGAGAAAATGTTACAACGCTATTCATTACTTGACGTATGCTTTGCATAATTACTTGTCCCTGGAAGGCTCCACCTTTTCCAGCAAAAAGATCTACTGTAGAAACCGCTTTATTATAATCTGCCACCATTTTTTTAATAAGGTTGGATGCGTCGGTTACATTTGAATCACTTACTGTAAATTTTAAATCTATTCCTTTTGTGTCTGTACCAGTTCCACCGTCCGTTACCTTCGATTCAGTTACTTTTAATAACTCCACTTTTACACCAGGGAGTGTTTCAATTGTATTACTAGCACTTTTCCCTTCAATGCCATTAATACTGTATATTGCATCCTGTGCTTCATTAATGACGTTCACTGCTTTACCATCCACTGTAGATAAACCCATTTTTTGGAACAAATCAGATTTTTCACTTGTAAACTTAATTTTGCCTCCCATTCCCTCATTTTTAGCAGACATAAATACTTTGCCACCAAGCGTATATGCAGAAACACCATAGTCACCATCATTAATTTTATTAATTAAGTCCTTATAAGTCATATCCGTTGTTACTTTAAGTGGTTTCCCATTAATTTCTAATGTTTCTTCTGCAGGTAATTTTTCATCAATTTTAATATCATTTGAAGCAATTTGATGGCGTTGCGCAAGTTGCTTAATTGTCATATTGAATGTTCCCGAGATTGCTCCGCCATCAGCTATTACATTAATATAGCCATCCTGTGTTGTTGTAACTTTTTTTTCATTTCCTTTAAATGATGCTAAGTTTTTAAATGTTTGTGTAAAAGAACTAAATTCTGTTTTTAAACTTGTGTATAATTGTTTATCTTGTGTAAGTTGTTGTTTTTCCGTTGTATAGGGTGTTTTTTTCATATTTAATGCTTGTAGTTCTAATTCTACAAGATTAGAAGTATCGATCATATTATTTCCGAGGTTCCAAATTTGTTGTCTACCGCCAATACCTGTTAATGTTCCTGCCATGTTGTATCACTCCTTATTCGTTTACATATAATCTAAAATGCTCGTTTTACTCATCGTACTAACTGCTTTAAGCGTCGCTTCATACGTTGCATTTATATATGCTAAGTCAGAAATTGCGACCGCTAAATCGACATCCTCAATTTCTTTACGATTTTCTTGAAGCGCTAAATTTTGTTCACTTAAAATTGTTTTAAACGTCTCCATTGTGTTCATTGTTGAACCAACTTCAGTTGTACGGTTAATGATGCCATCTAAGTTTTTCTTATTTTCTCCTAATAACGGTTGTAACGCTTTTTGGTCACCTTTTTGCATCGCTTCGCTCATCTGTTTTAACGTTTTTATAACCGGGGATAATAATGCTTCTCCGTTACGGAACGCTTTGAATTCATAACCGTCATTTAGTTGCCAGTTCACATCATTTTTTCCGCCCTGGTATGTACCATCTTCTGTAAATGGTGGCTTCTCTGCACTATCACCACCGAAAATATAACGGCCTTGCTCTTTCGTATTCGCTAAATATACAACTTGTTTTAAAATTTGATCAATCTCTGCACCGATTGCTTTCAATTCTTTTTCACCATTTTGCTCACTTAATGCTTGTACTGTTAATTGATCTGCTCTCGTTAAAGATTTCAAAACACCTTGTAAAGTATTTTCAGTTTGTGTTAATACATTTTTCGAATCCGCTATATCTTTTTGCATTTGCTCCATATTTGCCAATGAATGTTGAATCGCAAATGATTTACTCGCTGCAAGTGGGTCTTCACTCATAAGAAGATTTTTCTTCCCTGAAGTTACTTGGTTTCTATGGTATTGTTGTTGCACATTCAAATCCATTAACTGATTCTTTGCCCAGTTTGCATTTTGAAATGTAGATACTCTCATTTCTATCTCCTCCTTATATATTTCCAATCAATTACTATCACTTATCGAATAATCGAAAATAGACTATCAAACACTTCATTCATCGTAGTAATAGCTTTAGAATTTGCGACGAAGTATTTTTGGAAGGCCATTAAATTTACCATTTCCTCTTCCATATTTACACCTTCAACGCTCATTTTTTCTTGCTGAATACCTTCTAGTAAGTCTCCATGAATTTTTTGATAAGCATTCACTGCACTTTTATCAGAGGCTACACGAACTATAAATTGGTCTAATGCTTGTTTATAAGAAAGACCTTCTTTATAATCTCCATCTGTAATTGCTGCTAGTTTATTTGCTGTTTCAGCAGATATTTTCATTTTCGAAACATCTTTTTGGAATTCTGGATTTAACTTCATATCCTTCGCATAATCTCCAACGAAGAAATCTTTTCCCATCACTGTATTCACTTGATTTTTCACTGAACTCATTAAGTCTTCGAGATTTTTTTTATAATCAACAATCTTTGCTTTCGTATCAATCGCTGACTTTATCGCTCCGCTAGTTACAGAGATTTCTGAACCGTAAATCTCAACTGACATTGGGTCTTTTTCTTTATTTAATTGAAGTGGATATGTATCTTGTCCATTTACTGTTAAAATACCATTCATTCTAACACTCGCGATATTAGGATTCATAGATTCATAAGATACTTCGATGTTTGCATACTTAGACATCTCTGTAACGATGCGATCTCGTTCGTCTAAAAGTTGATTCGGCACTTGTGTACCCGCTTGTCCAATTTTATGATTCGCTTCTGCTAAACTAGCAGCAAGACGATTAAATTCATTAACATGCGCTTCAATATCTTCTGCTGTCTGTGCTTCCACTGTATCTAAGTTTTTCGCAAGACGATTCACTTGACTTGTGAACTTCCCAGTTTCAGAAATTAATGTATCATAGTAGTTTGGTTGCTCTGGATTTTTTGCTACTTCACGAAAGGCATTAAAGAAACCGTCCATTAAACTAGATAATGAATTCTTCCCTGTCGTTCCAACCATAGACTCTACACGTGATAAAGTTGAATTCATGTAGTTATAGTAAGAGAGCTGAGATAATTGATCATTAAACTGCTTCGTTTTTACCTCATCAGTAATACGGTCAACACCTAGCGTTTGTACACCGTAACCAATTCTCTGTTCTGGCGTATGACCATTGCTTGCTCCAACAGATCCGTAATTCACCATTTGACGAACATAACCCGGTGTATGAATGTTAGACAAGTTTTGTTTCGTTGTTTGTAACCCCATTTGAGCCGCTAACATGCCCGATAGCGGTGTATTATAATCAGATAATCTCATAAAGCTTCACTTCTCCTTTACAATAGTTCGTTCATAAAGATTTGCGAATTATTGTTTCGCTCTAAGTTATATTCAGAAACAGAATCCACAATACTTTCTGTAGTTTTTAATAGTACGTTTAAGTAATATTGATTTTTCAAAAGAAGCATTTTTACATTCTCTTCTAATTCAGTTACGTTTTTTTGTAATTCTTCCATTTTTTCAATTTCTTCTTGAGAAAAATACGAAAATAACGCACTTACACGAAACGATTCAACCCCTTGTTCTTTACAGAACTGAACAACCATTTCTTCTAATGAGCTTGATAACCCTTTTAAACCATCAATGTACTGCAATTGCTCTACTTGCAATTTTTGAACTGCATTTACATTTTTATTTTTTAAATTCTCATATATTTGCTCTCCAAGCGCTTGAATATTTTCATACGCTTTTTGAATAATAACGAGTTTTTCATATAATTGTATGTACATATAGCTTCCTTCCTTTTACAAGACTAAATTCACAATTAAACCATGGATTTCTCCAATTTGATTTAACATTTCTAAATGTCCTGTTTTCGTATTAATTAAATTCATAACATCTTCTAATTCATTCAATCCCATTTCTGCCTGTTTCACAATCGTCATTTTCTGTGAATATCCGTAACGCGGGTGACGAGACATGACATCTTTATACTGCAATACATTATCCACGTAAAAATTCAAAAATGATTTTACTGTATTTTTGTATTCCATTACATTATCAAGCGTTAATTCCATTTCAATTTTCTCTTTAATTTCTCCAATATTATCGACAAACGCTTCCATTTGTTCTAGTAATTTATCTTTTTTCGGATCTGCATGCAAATTATCCGAAAATGCAAGTCCTGTTCTGACATTTGCTTCTTTCGGCATTTGAGTAGCAGGCGGTATATGCGATAAAATTGGATTATGCGAGATAGAACGTAGCATATATATCACCTATTTATTTTTTTATTTCTTCCTAAACTTAATCGTAAAATCCAGTTATTTATAATTATACTCTGAACAGTAATATTTTGCAGTTATTTTTTATAAAAGATATGTTACAATTTAGCATGAGGTGGCACAATTCTATGAATATTTTCCTTTGTGGTTCAAATCAATTAACAGCATTAGATCAAGAAGAAATTAAAAAATTTTTAACTGACTATGCTCACAAACATAAAATTTACATATTATGTTATAAATCTATCGAAAATGAGGTTCTTCGTTTTTTCGTTGAGAATGAAAGACTCGCTCAAAATTTATGCCTTTACACGCTGCAACCATTGCCAGCAATAACAGATGAATTTCAAGAAGTCGTTGATTACTTAAAAAAACACGGAGCCGAATATGTTGCTTTTGATCATCCTTCCGACTCCATTTACCGATCAGATTATATGTTTTTTGTTAAACAAATTATTGAAGACACTGATTTAGTTCTCTGTTTTTATAATGGTGACAAACATACATCTGTCATCCCTGTCGATGTTGCAAAAGAAGCAGGTATTGATGCTGTCATTTATGATTTACCAGGATTACATGAAAAGCAAATGAAAAAAAGCTTTGAACAAAAAATTCGTATGATGTAAAGGGGGAGGCACAATACCATTATTGTGCCTATTGTAAATATGATAATTGAACAAGATTATGATCATTTTATCGCGAGTTTTAAACAACAATTCAATATGGACATCGCTTCATATAAACAAGATAGAATGCGCCGTAGAATCGATGCTTTCATTTCGAGAAAAGGCTTCGAAAACTACACTAATTTTTTAAACAAATTACGCGCTGATCAAAATTTATTTTTAAATTTTATTGACTATATTACAATTAACGTTTCAGAGTTTTTTAGAAATAAAGAACGATGGCAAACTTTAGAGTCGAAAGCACTACCAAAATTACTCGAACAAAATAGCGGAAAATTAAAGGTATGGAGTGCCGCTTGCGCTGCTGGTGAAGAACCATATACACTCTCTTTAATTTTATCAAAGCATCTAGCTCCATTTCGTTTTGAAATTCAAGCAACAGATCTTGATTTTCATATTTTAGAAACCGCAAAACGCGCTCAATATACGGAACGTTCGTTAAAGGAATTACCTACTGATTTGAAAGAACGTCATTTCACAAAAGAGAATGGTCTATATTCATTGCATCAAAACATTAAACAAAACGTCTCGTTTAAACAACATGACCTTTTAATGCAGTCATTCGATACAAATTATGATTTGATTATTTGTCGTAATGTAATGATATATTTCACAGAAGAAGCAAGAATAAAACTTTACGAAAAATTTAGTCGTTCTTTACGAAAAGGCGGTGTACTATTTGTTGGTAGTACGGAACAAATTTTAACACCCGAACGTTACAATCTTCAGCGATTTGATACATTCTTCTACGAAAAAATATAAAAGAGGTCGTCACAATGGAGTGACGACCTTTTTACATAACTCGAATTAAAATAATACCGACAATCCATATGAAGAGAAAAAGAAACGTCATAGACCATTTATGTTCTTGCATCATTTGTTTCAATGCCTGTGATAATTGTGTCATGTTCATTTCCGCAAGCGCTCTCCATACACTTACATCCCGATCTTTAGCAATGCGGTCTGTAACGCTAATTAAAATCGTTTCGTTAGACAATTTCGTTATATAAGCAGTAATAACCGTTACCATCAAATTTATATTTCCTTCTGAAGAATCACTTTCCACTCTAGAGATGAGTGCACTTACATCTAGTAAAGGAATATGTACTTTTCTACCAAATGATAGTTGCACTTCAGCGAAATCATATGTTCCATCTAACAAAGGAAGTTCTTTTATATGCGCCTGCTTAATAAGTCCTTGCAGGCTTCTAATTACTTGTTCAAACACTTTTTCTGATTGCTTTCCTTCTTCAGATAACGTATGTAACTTTTTAAAAAGTTGTAACACTGTATCCATCTCTTTAGAAAGCATTTCCTTCATAATCTTTCCATCACTTAAACTTGCAAGTAAAATACCTATCTCATTATTTTTCGAAATAATTTTAGACTGTCCAGTAAACACTAAATTGCTACGCTTTCGTTCTTTCTGGATTTCATGTTCCGAAATAGCTGCAGGCTGTTTTAATGGTTGTAGCGTCTTATCTTCAATTGTCGTACGTTTAATCTCCATTTAAGCGCCTCCACTACTATGAAATAATTAGCCCCATTCTTTATTACTCTTTAAAACTAAAAACAGTACGAACAAACCTGACATGATAGTAAATACATCCGAAGCTTGTACTCCCTGTTCACCTTTTTCTTCTTCCTTGTCTTTCGTTTCTTCTTTTTGTTCTTTCTTTTTAGAGACAACTTGTTTGTTACTTTTCTCTTTTTGGTCCTTCGCCTTATGTACTTCCTTGTTGTCTTCGAACGGCTCTTTTATAACGTAAGTAAATTCCTCTTTCTCTTTCAACGGTTCTTTTATAAACTTATTTACTTTCTCATCTTGCTTCGGAATTTGAACAACCGGCAATTTTTCTTCTAGAAGCGGGTTTTTGATTTTCAAATCTTCTTGCTTCTCATTTTCTTTCTTATCTTCTAATTCATTTTCTAGTTTATTATCTAATTTCTCTTCTTTCTCTTTCTCTTCTATCTTTTTATCATCTTCGTTTTTTGGCGCCAAAACAGAAATGGTATATTCACTTTCTTCAACAAGTTTATTACCTGCTGCATCTATTATCTCTACAAGTAATTCGTATGGCCCAGCCGGCAATGCTTCTGTTATTTCAAATACTTTTTGCCAATCCATATCATGCTTGTTGTAGTCTAATAAAAACGAAAGCTCTTTATTTTCTTTCCCTTTTAATGTAACGCGCACTTCTTTTACAACCGATTCTATATCTGACGCTTTTACTCGTATATGTATAGAATCTCCCTGTTTTCGTTCAACTAAGTTCTCTTTTACTTCATCAATAGTAACTTTCTGTAACTTTGGCAATTCTTTATCTATAGTTGGCGTTTCATTTTTAATACGAATGAGCGGGACTTTCACTTCATTTTTTACGATTTCTTCTTTCTCATTCTCTTTGTAACTTTGAACGAGCTGAAGATTCCAATCACCTTGCAAATCAAAATTCCCTGCTTTATAGTTAGCAACCCAGCTCTTCGTTTCTTCATCATACTCAAAAGATAGTATTCTTTCTTGCGCATATTGCTCGCCATTTTTTTGTAGCTGCAATATACCTTTCATACTTTGAATGTTTTTCCCATTTGGTTCTACAGCAATTCGCACTTCTTCGCCAACTTTAAGCTCCGGCTTATTTACTGTAATAATTCCCTGTTCCGTTTCTATCTTTCTTTCATTCAATTGTTTATTTGCTACTTCTTGTTGCTCTGCTTCTTTTTGTTTCTCTTCATCTTGCTTCGTTTCCACTTGTTCTGACGATTCTTGAGATTCCTTATTTTCTTCTTGTACATTCACTTCATTTATTTTTTGATCTGACTCAATTTGTTCCTCAGCCTGACTTTGCAAGGGGAAGAACAAGCACACATGTATGCATAGCCAACTCATTAGAAAAAACTTTACGTTTTTCATCTACTAGTTCAAACTCCTATTTCAATGCCTTATAGTGATTTCGTCACTTTTACTCCAAAAAATCCATCTACATTTACAAGTTCACCATACGCCACTAATACATCATTTACATAAATACGAATCGGTTCATCAATATCCTCATCTAGTACAACTGCTTCATTTTCTTGTAAACTTAATATATCTTGAATCGTTTTCACTGTACTTCCAAATACAAATTTCACGTTCATTTCTACATTTTGTAGAATGGACGTGTCCATATATACTGGTTCCATTTGTTTTACTTCTTTAAATTCAATAGGTTGCACAACTGGTTCTACAATTTTTTCTTCTTCAATTTCTTCTGTGGCAATCTCTTCTTCTTCCACCATCGGATACAGAAGTCGCCTTACCATTTCTTTCGCTTCGGAAATTGGCAAAATTTGATACATCTTCGATTGAAGCAAATCGCCAATTTCAAGATTGAACGTAATTTGAACGAGTTCGTCCACTTCCATTGACTCTCCCAAATATTCCATTTCTTCTTTTAACGTTACAAATTTAACATTTGGCGGCGTCATGTCCATTTTTTCTTGAAACATTTCTGACATCGCCGTAGCAGCATGACCCATCATTTGGTTCATAATTTCTTTAATACCGCTCAGTTCTAATTCAGTAAGCTCTTTTTCTGGGTCAACTTCCCCTGTTCCCATCATCATTAAATCTACCATTGTTAAGGCAACATCTTTCGTAAATACGAATACATTCTCATTCTTTAGCCCTTCAACAAAGTCGACATTTAAAATAACAAATGGTACTGGTACTCCATCATAATGACGAACATTGATTGCTTCCACATTTGGTGTACTAATTGTAACTGGCTGATTTAAAAGCGTTGACAATACTGTTGAAGCGGAGCCAATTGAAATATTTGCAATTTCACCAAGCACATCTTTCTCTTCTTGTGTTAAATGCTCTTTTTCAACTTCTTCTACAATCTCAGTTTCCACTACTTCTGCTGGTTCGTCTGTTTCTTCTACTCCACCAGATAATTGCATTAATTTATTTACCATTTGTTTCGCATGCTCAACTGAAACAATTTGTACAAGTTTAGAGTTTACAAGATTATCTATCTTTAAATCAAACGATACTTTAACAATCGTATGATTCCCATCGATTTCAGAGATTTTCTCCATTTCTTCTGATAACTTTACAACTTTAATCGTCGGCGGAGACATATCTACTGTATCTTGGAAGAATTCCGACATAGATGTAGCTGCGAATCCCATCATTTGATTCATCGCTTCTTGTACAGCACTTAGCTCTAATTCACCAAGTTCTTTTCCGTCCTCGACTTCACCTGTTCCCATCATCATTAAATCAGCAATGGACAATGCAACATCTTGCTTAAGAACAAGAAGGTTTTCCATATCTAATCCTTTTGTAAAATGAATGTTTAATACAACATGTGGAACTTCGACATCTCTTGAATCATATAAATCTACCAACTCTATACGAGGAGCAGTAATGCTTACTTGCCTATTTAAAATTGTTGATAATACAGTCGAAGCTGAACCAAATGATATATTTGCAATTTCGCCAAGAATATCGCATTCTTGGGGCGTTAAATGCTCATTTTCTTTTTCTAGCACAATCGTGCTCGTATCCCCTTTTGTGTGTTGCTCAGGCATTTTCCCTGCCTCCTCATTTCTGTTTTTCTATCAAATAATATAAACTCTTATTTTAGCAAACTCATTAGTATAAAACGTTACTATGTATCCATTATTAGATTCGTAACGATTAGCCAAAAAGCTCCCCAATTGTATACAAGTGGGGAGCTTTCCTTCATTCCTATTATAAACCTTCTGGGTTTAAAATGAGGACCACTCGTCCATCACCGAGAATCGTCGCACCAGAGAAATAGTTAGAACTCTCTGCAAAGAAGTCACCTAATGACTTTAAGACTATTTCTCTTTGACCGATAATTGTGTTTACAATAAGTCCATAGCTGCGATGTGTGTTACGAACAATTAACACAGGAACCATTTGACCATCATATGACGCAAACGCCTCATCTACTGTTTTTTCACCAAATACAGTACTTAAATGTTTCACTTCAATAATTTGATTACGATAATTTAACACATCTTTTCCTTGTAAGGATTGGATGTCTTCTCTCTTAATTCGAATTGCTTCAACGATATTTCCAAGAGGTAAAGCATAACGCTTATCATTCGTTTGAACAAGCATAGATTGAATAATAGACAACGTTAATGGAAGTTCAATTCTAAATGTACTTCCCTTTCCTTCCTCAGAATCAATAATTAAATGTCCACCTAAACTATGAATCGTATGTTTTACAACATCTAATCCGACACCGCGTCCAGAAAGATCTGATACAACTTCAGCTGTACTAAATCCTGGTTGGAAAATAAGATCAAACACTTCACGATCTGTTAATCTATTCGCATCCGCTTCAGTTACAACGCCATTTTTAATCGCTTTTTCTAATACTTTCCCTTTATTAATACCGTTTCCATCATCCGTAATTTGAATAACGACATGATTTCCACTATGAAAGGCTTCTAATTTAATCGTACCTGTCTCATTTTTACCTGCATCACGTCGTTTTTCAACAGTTTCAACACCGTGATCGATTGCATTTCGAATTAAATGAACGAGCGGATCACCGATTTCATCAATAACAATTTTATCTACTTCAGTATCTTCACCTGTAATTTGTAAATCGATTTTTTTCCCTAAATCTTTCGCTAACATACGTACCATACGCGGGAAACGATTGAATACAGTTTCAATCGGCACCATACGCATATTTAATAGTACATTTTGAATATCTTTTGAAATATCGCCTAATCGATTTAAATGTTCAATTAGCTCCTTGTTTTGAATCGTTTGAGCCAATTCATCAATGCGCCCACGTTCAATTACACTTTCTTCAAACATATTCATTAATCTTTCGATTTTCTCTAATTGAACACGAATTGAACGATTCTCCACTTTAGCATTTTTCGTTTTTGTAGTACTTTTAGCTGGCATAGCACTTGAAGGTTGATTCGTTGCCTCTATTGGTGATTCTACCTGCGTAGCCACAGCTGGTTGTAGCTTTCCTTCTACTTGCACAACTTCTTGTGTAACGACTTTTTTAGAAGCTACTTCCTTCGATATAGGTTCTCCTTGCTTTACTTCCACTTTCTCAATTTCAGAAACATGAAGTACTACTTGTTTCAATTCTTCTATACTACAATCAGTATCCATAAATACTGTAAATTCAAATCCGAAAGCATCTGCTTCAATTTCTTCAATACTCGGAGCTGTTTTTTGTATATTCCCTACATTTTGCAATGCTTCAATACACATAATAGCACGTACCGCTTTTAAAATTGCTTGCTGTTCAACTGTTATATGCACTTCATGCGAAACTGCATCATCGGTGTCTATATGATTTTGCTCTATATGTTCCGTAGGAGTTTCTACATTGCCGTTCAATAATGCTTCTAATTTCTGTTTAGTTGAGGCTACATCAATATTGCCCATTCCACCTTGTTGCACATCTGCAACCATCTTCTCCAAATTATCAATGCACTCAAAAATCACATCAATAATATCCGCATTTACAACTATATTTCCATGACGAATTTCATCTAACACATTTTCCATCTTATGCGTTAAATCAGCCATTTCCGTAAATTCCATGCTCGCAGACATACCTTTGAATGTATGAGCGGATCGGAATATTTCTCCTACAACATCCATATCAGCAGGATTTTGTTCTAACACTAGCACATTTTCATTTAGCGACTGTAAATGTTCTTCTGACTCTTCGAAAAATATATTTAATAGATCTGTTTGCATTTTTATCCCCTACCTGTCTAACAAACATTTCATTTATGTATAACAATTTAGTGTTTTACAATGAGAAAAAAGGGGGCCACACGTCGATCCGCTATCACTGTTTTGATTCCTTGTGGCACCCCTTCTATATTAACTATTTGCTACTTTTGTTAAAGCTTCAATTACACGATCCGCTTGGAATGGCTTTACAATAAAGTCTTTTGCCCCGCCCTTAATTGCATCTAATACCATACCTTGTTGTCCCATTGCAGAACAAATAACAACCTTTGCACTTGAATCAATTTTAATAATTTCTTTTAATGCTTCAAGCCCGTCCATTTCTGGCATAGTAATATCTAATGTTACAATATCAGGTTGAAGTTCTTTATACTTTTGAATTGCTTCTACCCCATTCTCTGCTTCGCCAATAACTTCAAATTCAGCATTACTTTTTAATAAGTTTTTAATCATCGTTCGCATAAACATCGCATCGTCTACTACTAAAATTTTATGTGCCATTCTTTTTAATTCTCTCCTTCTATGTATAAATATATCTTAATATTTCACCTTATCATTCTCACTCATTATAC
>NZ_JBEUTW010000091.1:0-2026 GCF_040492675.1 Bacillus sp. AP50 | reverse complement strand
GGACTAAATAACTTAATTGATCACACTATTTGACTCATAATTATTTACCAGAAAAACGTTATGTAAACTTTCTATTTGTCAATTAGACAAAATAGTTTATTTGCTGGTACCTTATCATTAGCTAGAAAGACCCTACTAAAAAACGTAGACTCCTTTAGGTATCTAAACATTACATATATTTCAAACGTAGATTCCTCTATCGTTAACACCTGCCCAATTCCAGCGTTGTTTACAAGGATATCAAATGTAGTATCACCTATATATTTTTGAAGAGATTGATCCATCATTGAATACAATTTATTAATGCCATTAAAAGTACTTAAGTCTGCACGAATCGCAAATGCGGAACCGCCATCTTTTTTAATTTTATCTACTACACTTTCTGCTTCTTCTTTTCTTTTACTAAAGTGAACAACGACTAACGCACCAGCCTGTGCCAAATGTAAGGCAATACTTCGACCTATCCCTCTACTAGCCCCTGTTACTAATGCAATTTTCCCCTTCAATTTATTCATCTCATCATCCCCTTGTTTAAAAAAATCTACTTAGTTATATCACAAGATACGCTTTGAAATGTTGCTCACTAATTTGATATCCATAAAACCAAAAGGCCCACTCATAATTATAAGAGTCGGCCTTTTCACTTCACATATTCATTAGCTTTACATACAGCATCCCTAACTGTTATGTACTTTGTACTAAGTATAATAAAGACTCTAAATGGTATTATAGGTAAAGCCAACTTAAACTAAAGTTAATTCATATACATTTTGCTTAGAGTCTCTGCCTTTAAACAGTTCGTTTAGGATTCTATGCATATATTCAATAAAATTTCAGCAATGCCTGTATTTTTCATCTTTCATATTTTTCTTTGTTAGCTATGAGTATACTTAAAAAACTAAAAACTATTTGATAATCTTTTAGAATCTAACTTTCTTTTAATACTATTTGCTATTTCTTCAATATTTTCATTTAGAAAGAAATGATTACCTTCAAAAGAATGAAAAGTACACGTTTTACTTGTGTATCGTTCCCATTTTATTACTTGATCATATGTAGTAAATTCATCATTTTCCCCATTAAATATAAGAAAATCAATATCACATGGTTGTGTATTTTTGTCATGAATATACGTCTCAACGATTTTAAAATCTGCTCTTAGAATAGGGAGAAAAATCTCCATTAATTCTTCTGATTGCAGTACCCCAGATGGTGTACCTCCCATTGCAATAACTTCTCTTTTAAATTGCTCATTAGAAAGATTATGTCGGATATTTTTTATTTTACTATTTGGATGATTTCTACCGGACAAAACAAGAAATTCAGGCGATACGTTTTTAGAATCTTTTATTTTTCTGGCTACTTCATAGGCGATCAAACTTCCCATGCTATGCCCGAATAGAATGTAGGGCGAATCATCTATCTGCATAACTATTTTATTGTAGACATCATTTACTGCCTCTTCCATACTTTGGTACAAGTTTTCTTCAATTCTATATCCTCTACCAGCTAACTCTATCGGGACTACCTCAATATATGGATTAAAGTGATTTTTCCATTTTGCGTAACTAAACGCAGATCCCCCAGCATGTGGAAAGCAAAAAAGTTTAGTCTTCTGCATTGATTTTCTCCTTACTTTCAAATTTGTATATATTTTGGCAAATTGCATAAATGTCTTTAATTATTATCTCTTGCGGAAATTCATCCCTTGTTGCACAAGCAGATAACTTATAATTTGGATCAATGTTATATTGTTTAAAGTAAAAGTTTTTAGGTATATTCTTGTATGAAATTAAAGTTCGTGATTCTTTTTTTATAGAGAATGAATTTAATGGGGTATAAAGCCCTTTTCCAATCGTTTTTATATAGCTTTCTTTTAATGTCCATAAATCAAAAAAACAATTAATTTGTTCATCAGAATTCATATTAGATATATCATAAAATTCATCCGCTGAAAAAAATTCTTTTGCTAATTTAAGAGCCTCTATCTCTGAAATCTTTTCTATATCAATACCCACATTAAAAT
>NZ_JBEUTW010000090.1:0-2710 GCF_040492675.1 Bacillus sp. AP50 | reverse complement strand
AGATAATACTAGTAACAATATTAATAATAATACCAAAGAAAAAAAGTTCGATTGTGTACCTTGTAAAAAACCAGAAAATCTTTCGAAAAATGAAACAAATAAATTTGCTGACGAACAAATTTTGGACAAAGTAAAAAAACAATTAACTGATCTTAAACAAAACAAATTAAGTATTTATTCCACAGCAGATTTTGAATGGAAAGAAGCTGTTAAAGTCGATTATAAAGAGAATAAAACATCGGCTATCATAATTCCTTCAAAAGAAAACCCTAAATCTAATGATACAAAACAATATCTAACTGTAGGATTTAACGAATCTGAAAGTAAGTTTGCAGACCCTACATTTTTAGAGTTGAAAACACCAAATAATGGTGATACGATTCTTTTAACAGTAAAAACATTAGATGGTGAAAATGTAGGGACTTTAGACCTAAATTCAAAAGATGGAAAACTTAATCAGATGAAATTATTCACTGATGGAAAAAGTGAATCAATCTTAAAAGAAAACAATGCAAAAGCAGGTTACTGGGAAGATGTTCAACGTTGTATTAAAAACAACTGGAAAACTATGCCTCAATGGGCTAAATGGGCTTGCGAAGGTGCATGTGGAGGATGTTTATTTGCTAGTCCATATGCATGTGGTGGTTGTCTTGGATGTCTAGCTGGTTACGCAATTGGTTGCGCTGCTAGTCAAATATAAAAAGAAGGGTGTGATTCCTCAAATGGAAATGTCTAAAGGAATACTGTTTTATAGACTAACATTGATTATTGCTTGTTTCGCAGTAGTTGCCTTCACATATCCATCTGAATTCTCTAAATTCGCATTAATCGCAGGTATTGTTGGTATTTTTATTACACTAGATAAAATAATAGCAAAAGATAACAAAAAAAGAGTTTATCTCCTCGTATCATTACTCTTTTTAATCGGATTTGCTATAACCTTCTACTACACATTCTTATAAAAATACTTCACAATAGGCGATACTTCAAAAAAAAGAATCCTGATCTTTAAAGGATTCTTTTTTTTGCCCTCCTTCTCTTTTCCCCCCTTAACAAACCAGATTAGCTAGCCAAAACAGGATATGCGAGGGGTAGGGGGCAAAGCTGGGGTGTGGAAAGCCTTTTGACTATGTGTAATTATTTCACTGCCTCTTTAAATTCTTTTCCAGCTTTAAAAGCAGGTGCTTTTGAAGCCGCGATTTGCATTTCTTCACCTGTTTGTGGGTTACGTCCTGTACGTGCAGATCTTTCACGTACTTCAAATGTACCAAAACCAAGAATCTGTACTTTCTCTCCAGTTGCTAACGCATTTGTTATTGTATCTAATAATGCTTGTGTTGCTGCTGCAGCATCTTTTTGTGTAAGTTCAGCTTTTTCTGCTACTACTTTTGTTAATTCAGTTTTATTCATTTTCTGCACCTCTTCATATGTAATTAGGTGACTATTATAACGTGTGTGTATTCATGACGCAATTATACTGTACTTAGAAAAGGCCATAGCAAGAGCAAGAGGACAATGTCTGTGTAAAAGGCATAAGGAGGATATTAATTATCGCTTTAAACTCTGTTCATATTTCTTTACATCTTCCAGAGTTTTAAATGTTAACACATCAAAAACTCCTTTTTCATTCCCACATACAACAACAAAACCATCTGTTGCTTCCAGAACTCTACCGACGCCACCATCTGTAAGTGAAATATTGGTGAGATGTTTTACGTTCAGTTTTTCTTCTTTTTGAATGTAAGTAGTTATGGGTGTTCCTACAGGAAATGCGTCTTTGATCTCTTTTGTTGTATATGTGCCATCATCTATTGATTGAGTTTTAGTTGTAATAGATTCAGTTTGAGTGGCACATCCTGTTGAACATATTAAAAGAATGCCTGTAATCATACTTACACAAGCTGTTTTTATCATTCACAAAATCCTCCTATAACTGTTCGTATCGTCAACCTATTTAGGGTAACAAATTATATATACGAAGTTTGTTGGTTTATGTGAGTCGTAAATCAACAAAGATACAGGTATTTTGGCAGAATGTGTTTCAAACAAAAGAAAAGACACCCTAAGGTATCCAATTATTATTTTACCACATTAAGTAATTTTGGTTGTTGAGAAATATAATTCAAATTTATATTTTGTTTATTGTTGTTTCGTTAGCTTTTGTAGTGGATTCTTCAATCTGTTCAGGTTTAATTTTAATTTCAGGGGTTATTGCTATCTTGCTACTCGGGCGCATCCGTTTTTATTTCTTGTCTGCGGACTAATTTTCCTTTATGAACTGTATTTTGACGAAGAATTAGTAATTCTCGGTGTTTTCGCTTTTCTTTCTAGGTGTTTAAGTAAATTGAAAAGAAGTATTTTTTTGACAGATTCGTGATGCGAAGCATCCAGGAGTCCGAGATCCCACAAGGGAAAAATGCTCTTAAAGAACATTCACTCGGCTTTGCCGATCTTGGTTTTGGGGGCTCCGTGAGAAGCCTGCTTGGGAAGTGCTGTAATGAGATTATTTGATTTATGTGTGACTTTTAAGTTTAACTCCCTGTATAAATGTGTGAAAGATATCTTTGGAAAGGGGGGGTTAGCGAAATTGATTTTTATTAATACAGTGTATAATTCGACTATGAAATAATTTAAGTTTTGTATATTATATAATCTTAACATTATGTTTAATGGTAAAATAGGTTAGTAAATATATTGAGGAGGTTATACG
>NZ_JBEUTW010000089.1:0-3982 GCF_040492675.1 Bacillus sp. AP50 | reverse complement strand
TATCATTTTAGCCAAGAAGACTCCTTCCTTAAGGAACGCGAAGTGAGTACGTGGGAGATTCATGTCAGTTGGCATAGGCCAACATGTTTGCTATCATTTACTTGTACAGATTGCTCTTCGAAAACTGAGGATATGAGGTTGGTTGCAGAAAAACGTTGCAACCGTAAAATCTTCAACGTTCTATCACCCCACACTTACTGAAGTTGCGAAAACCAAGCTAAAGTAGGTAGTATGGTGAATTATTCAATAGAATTGTCCCTTGTTTTAACAAATGAGTTTTTGTAAATAATATGTTTGTTAAAAAATTAATTAAGGGGGACTTGTATGCCACAGGATCGAAAAGCAAAAGTTCAAAAGGATGCATATGAAAGAAAAGAGATTATGCCAGATAATTCACAATCTCTACCGCGTCACATGCAAAAAGAGCTGCCTCACGAATTTTCTGTAAATCCTCTGTTTGCCCGCGAAGGAGAATCCGTCGTTCCGCGCTTTCATATTCCTGATAAAGGTATGTTACCAGAAACAGCGTATCAAATCGTCCATGATGAAATTGCTCTTGATGGAAACGCCCGCCTGAATCTTGCAACATTCGTTAGCACATGGATGGAGCCTGCCGCAGAGCAATTATATGCAAAATCATTCAACAAGAACATGATTGACAAGGACGAATATCCACAGACAGCTGAAATTGAGGAGCGGTGTGTCCGCATCTTAGCCAACCTCTGGCATTCGCCCAGCCCCCTTACAACTATGGGCGTTTCAACAACTGGATCGTCGGAAGCATGTATGCTCGGTGGACTTGCTTTAAAGCGACGCTGGCAAAATGCACGTAAAAACGAAGGGAAGCCAGTGGATCGTCCCAATATTGTGTTTAGTTCGGCTGTTCAGGTCGTTTGGGAAAAATTCGCGAATTATTGGGAGGTTGAACCACGCTATGTGAAGATTAGCCCAGAACATCCCCAATTGGATCCTCAGGGAGTCCTCGCAGCCGTGGATGAAAATACGATTGGTGTGGTACCGATTCTCGGTGAAACTTATACCGGTCTTTACGAACCGGTTGCCACAATTGCGAAAGCGTTGGATGATTTACAGGCGAGGACGGGTCTTGACATTCCCATGCATGTGGATGCAGCTTCGGGAGGATTTATAGCACCGTTTCTTCAACCAGATTTAGTCTGGGATTTTCAATTACCGAGGGTGAAGTCCATCAATGTATCCGGACATAAATATGGATTAGTCTATCCTGGATTGGGTTGGATAATTTGGCGGGAAGCTGAAGATCTCCCTGAGGATCTAATCTTCCGTGTCTCCTATTTAGGCGGGAACATGCCGACCTTTGCCCTGAATTTCTCTCGTCCTGGTGCACAAGTGCTCCTACAATATTACAATTACCTGCGTCTAGGAAAAAGTGGGTACTATGATGTACAAAGGGCTTCCCAGAAAGTCGCTCTTTTTCTTAGCAAAGCCATTCAGAAGATGGAACCGTTCGAACTTTTGTCCGATGGTTCGGATATTCCGGTTTTCGCTTGGCGACTAAAAGAAGGTTACACATCAAATTGGAATCTTTATGATTTATCTCGACAATTGCGTGTGTTCGGCTGGCAAGTACCTGCCTACCCATTGCCTCCAGATATGGAAGCGGTGACGATTATGCGCGTTGTGGTTCGAAATGGATTTTCCATGGATCTTGCACATTTATTTTTGAGGAACCTCAAACAGACCGTTTCCTTTCTGGATTCCCTTGACGGACCTATGCCACATGATACGAAATGTGATAATGGGTTTCACCACTAAATGAAAAAAGCCTAATTTCTTCATATTAAATTGAGAAGTTAGGCTTTTTAATATTGAAATTTCTTTAACGCTGTAAATCCGCATTTTCTTGACACTAACCTATGCCCATCAAGCTAAAACCCTGAAGTTTCATTAACAGATTTTTCTTCTTACTACCATACAGAAATTGTCCCTTATCTCTTGCTAGTACTTTTTCTATGCATAATATTATACACACATTATAATAGTCACCTAATTACATATGAAGAGGTGCAAAAAATAAATAAGACAGAATTAACAAAAGTAGTAGCAGAAAAAACGGAACTTATACAAAAGGATCCAGTTGCAGCAACACAAACTGTTTTAGATACAATAACAAATGCGCTAGCAAATGGAGAAAAAGTACAAATTCTTGGTTTTGGTACATTTGAAGTACGTGAACAATCTGTACGTACAGGACATAACCCACAAAAGGTGAAGAAATGCAAATCGCCGCTTCAAAGGCATCTGCTTTTAAAGCTGGAAAAGAATTAAAAGAAGCAGTGAAATAATTATACATAATTAAAGGAGATTGATATTCATATAAGCCCTTTTTTTAATAGCCTTGTTGGGATATCGCCAGCATTTTGGAAAAAATCCATACTAAAAAAAAACTGGCTCCTACAAGAGAGGCTAGTTTACGTAAAATTCGTTAACGGTAGTCAATGTATCTATAAGTCTACAGTTATTCGTTTCTGAAATCGTATGTATCCTCAGGAACATTTAACATATGTCCGTTAATGATTACTGTATCATTGTCTTTCCATACAATCTTTGCCGTATCTTCTCGGTAATTCCAATACACATTCTTTGTCTTAAAATATTCACGATGATTAAATACTAACTCTCCCCTAACAGCAAAACTTGTTGTTGCTCCGCCATTTGTTACATAAGCTTTAAATGTATATGTTCCGTCAGGAGATTGTTTTTCAGCAATCTTTTCACCTGTAGGTAGTCGATCCATACTGAAGAATGCCCAATAAACTCCGTATACGAACAAACCAGCTATACAAAATAATATAATTAACACTTTTTGTTTGGTTTTCTTAATTTCTTTCTCTGTAAAATTCATGTTTTAGCTCCTATTAATGTTTTTTATAGCAAACCACTTCTGTTTGGAGGTAAGGTCAATCTTTGTTTTGTTTTTCTAACAGTTGAATAACTCTATCTAATTTTTGCTCAACTTGATTTTGTTTCTTTTGATTACTGTTACGCTGAATTATACGTGTAATTCCTCCAAATAGTGCACCAATGATTATTGCAATAATGATGCAAAAAATAGTCGTTTCTAAAGGCATTATTTAGAACCCCTTTTTTCCTTATTGTACCATTTAGAAGAACTAATATGTTTTGTGATTTAACTTGTATATTGTATACAAGTTAAGTTAACATAACGTCCTATTATTGGTAGCAAAGAAAAAGGCGAACCCCTACTTTCAAGAGGAATTCACCTTTTTCTATACCCTATTCATATTTATATATATTTCTATCATGGTGCGGTTTTCAGGTTCTCCTTTGTTACTAAATGAGCCGAAAAAATGTATAAAATCTTGCATGCTCTTAGCATGGTTTTTTCCGAGATGCTGGCGGTACCCCATCACCATCAAGTTAAAATTTTATAATGCCCCCAAAACGAAAAATTAGAGTCTTTTATAGCAAAATTAGAGTCTTTTATAGCAATGAAGTTCATTTTTACCGTTTTGGGGGCAACCTGTGCTGTTAGGTTGATGGATGTGTGGTGCGACCCCATTTATAAATCACTTCAATAACGCATGAGAATGGCTATTATTTAGACTACAAGTTTCCTTAGGAGCACATCATTATCAATCTAAGATTTTTTACTATCAATTTAAATTTATGAAAAATATGTATTCATAAAAATTTATTTTTGTTTTAATCATAATTTCTATTGTTTTAGTAAAACATAGAATTGATATGAAAAAGGAGGAATAAAATATGCAATTAGCTACACATGAATTACGTGATTTAAGTGAATTAATTGCTGGTTGTTACAATACAATTAATACGATGAGTACATACATTAAGCAGGCACAAGATCCCGAATTAAAACAATTATTGCAACAACATTTTCAATTACATGTGCAGGATTATAATTTAAAAGTTGAATTCGTACAGAGTCTAAGTGAACAAAATATTGAAAAATTTCAGC
>NZ_JBEUTW010000088.1:0-6060 GCF_040492675.1 Bacillus sp. AP50 | reverse complement strand
GTATATAGTATTAGGTGACATGGGACAGTAGGAACCCATGTTGGCGTCATTTGTTAAATGTAATTCCTTTTGCAGCGCAGTGCCTCCTTATACAAGGGGGCTTTTTTGTTGTAAATACATAATATATGGAGGCATAAGAGAGATGACAGACGAGTATAAACACTTAATTTCGTATGTAGATAAAATAAAAGAGCTTAATTATAGTACAGCTTCGGCATTAATAGTTATTCATAATGATAAAATTGTAGTAAACCATTATAACGGAAGGCATTCAAATGTTGCTTCATCAAAAAAGATCTCGCAATCATCACAATTCCATGTTGCTTCTGCACGTAAAAGTTACCTGGGTCTAGCGGTTGCTTATGCCCTCTATGAGGGGAAAATTAAAAGTTTAGATGATTACGCAAGAGATTATTTTGATGAATATGATTGGGATGTTCTTGGGGATACCACTTTAAGACATTTAATGACATATTCTCATGGAATTGATGACAATGATGGAGCAATTTTTAGAGAATTTGGACCAGGAGAGCGTTGGGCGTATAAAGGAATGGGGGTCATCATGATGACGAAACTCATTAACAACTTATACAAAAAGCCTTTTACACAATTACTTAAAGAAAGAGTTTTTGAGCCTCTTAATTTCAAAGAGACTGCTTGGAGGACAATAGAGATCGATGAGCTTGTTAAAGTAATTACCGATCCCAGTAGGGATGCGATACTACCAATCAATCATTCAACAAGTGGGTTGGAAGGGAATCTCTTTGTTTCTACAAGAGAGTTTGCATATTGGGGATATCTTCATTTAAAGAAAGGATTCATGAATGGAAAGCAAATAGTTCCTAAAGAAGTGATTGAAATTGCGACAAAAGTACAAAGTCCAATCTATAAAGACAGAACGCTCCCTGAAAATGGCCTATTTTGGTATGTCCAAAATGGCCATACTTTAAAAAGTGAAATGGGTGAAAGGGTACCCGTAGGTTCATTCCAAATACTTGGAAACACAGGCCCGACTATCCTGGTAATTCCTAAATATAACGTGGTTGTAGCAAAAATGTATAATAAAAAATACAATTATGGAGGGGATAATTATCTTCATTACTTAAGAGAATTTAGCAATTTAGTTGCGGATACTTTTGCAAAATAATCTCATTTATTCAATTACTACTTAAAAACACAAAAACGTAATTACTTATTGTTTTACTGTTTTGGAGATACTTCAAAATTTGAGATTGATGGCTATTGGGTCACCATACATCATTATCAACCTCAGATAAATTTATATCCATAATTCACAGAAAACGTTATTCTTTTTGTAGAAATATACAGAAAGGATGGCGTTTTTGTATGAATCTATCGATTCAGGATGAGTTTCATTTGTTCGCTGAAGAGTTACAGCGATATCTATCTCCACATATTCTTCAACAACTCGCACAAGAGACAGGTTTTGTAAAACGTAAAAGTAAGTATGGCGCACGAGATTTGGCCGCTTTATGTATTTGGATTAGTCAACACGTAGCAAGCGATTCTCTTACTCGATTATGTAGTCAGCTTTATGCAAATACAGCTACACTCATGAGTCCAGAAGGACTGAATCAACGCTTTAATCCAGCAGCTGTCGTATTTCTTCGAGAAGTTTTTACTTCGCTTCTCACACAAAAACTCTGTTCAAATCACTCACTTTCTGCACATATAATCTCTACTTTAAATCGTATCCGTATTCTAGATGCAACAGTGTTTCAACTACCTAATCAATTCGCCACAGAATATCAAGGTTCAGGTGGGAGTAGTAATAAGGCAGGCGTGAAAATTCAATTGGAATATGATTTACTTAGCGGTCAATTCCTTAACGTGCAGCTTGGACCAGGAAAGAATAATGATAAAACATATGGTACCATCTGTCTTGAAACCGTAGAAGCAGGCGATTTGTGTTTACGTGATCTTGGTTACTTCGATTTAGGAGACTTACAAACCATTCATGATAAAGAGGCTTACTATATCTCACGGTTGAAGTTGAATACACGCATTTATATCAAGAACCCTGACCCAGAATACTTCAATAATGGTACGTTAAAAAAGCAAACAGAATACATCCAGCTTGATATGACACAAATGATGTCTGATCTAATCCCCGGTCAAACGATGGAAATCCCCGAGGCATACATTGGTCAAAATCAGAAACTTCCAGCACGTGTCATTATTCATCGTTTAACCGATAATCAAACGCAAACACGTCTGAAAAACTAAGCAATACGTGAAAAGAAGAAAGGCATTGTCATGAAGGATAAAAGTAAACGTTTAATGGGCATGAATGTATATATCACGAATACATCACTAGAAGAAGTACCGACGAACTACGTGCATTCATTATATTCACTTCGTTGGCAGATTGAAATTTTGTTTAAAACGTGGAAGTCATTCTTTAAAATTGATGAATGTCAAAATATAAAAAGAGAACGCCTAGAGTGCCATTTATATGGACAGCTCATCAGCATTCTCCTCTGTTCTTCTACGATGTTTCATATGCGCCAGTTTCTACTTGAAAAGAAAAAGCAGGAGCTGAGTGAATACAAAGCGATTTATATGATTAAAGATTACTTTCCGTCACTGTTTCAAGCAATAGCTGTTGGTACAGCAGAACTTTTAAAAATTCTGCATCGCCTTTATCAACTGCTCAAAAAGAATGGTCGTAAATGTCATAGACATAAGCAGATGACCGTCTTTGATATTCTAGGGATTGTGTATAAAACGACGGTGAAGCATAGACAAGCTGCCTAGCGAAAAAATCGTGTTTTAATAGGCTTATTTAGCATGCCCACTTTTCTATCACTTGCTAGTTTTGAAACAAGGATTATTTCGTAACTAGTAATTTACTTGGTTAGCTTGATGGGCATGGGTCTGTACCCCACATCCATCAACTTAAGGGATATTTTCAAACAAAATGTGGTTTTTTTATATAATTTTTTATTATCTTTTATAGATTTTATAAAAGTAGGCATATCAAATAAACCCTGACAGGTTTCAATTTTTTACTATGCTACCTGAGGATTAGAAGTGGTATACTCATAAACAACATCCAAAATATCAAAGACTGTCTTTTTCTCGTACCGATGAGATTTTCGTCCGTTGTGCTGTAGGAGGTTAAACAGACGAAGGAGAACCTTTGATAATTCTTGGGTGTTTTTGTGTAATGCTTGGTAAAAAAGTGAAAAATAATCCTTAATTATATACATTGCTTTATATTCACTTAGTTCTTTCTGTTTTTTACGTAATAGGAGTTCTCGCATTTTAAACATAGTAGAAGAACATAATAGAATACTAATGAGTTGCCCATAAAGATGACATTCTAATCGCTCTTGTTTAATAGATTTACAACGATGAATTTGAAACCAAGATTTCCATATTTTAAATAACAGCTCAATTTGCCAACGTAATGAATATAGGTCATAGATTTTCTCTTTTGGTACCCATTCCGTAGGAATGTTTGTCATATATACCGTGATACCTTGTAAAAGCTTCGTGCGCTCTGTATATGTAATCCCTTTTTTCTTTTCACGAATAGCTCGGTCACGTAAGCGTTTCTGTTTTTGCTCCTCGGTACATCTATAAACTACAATACGAGTAGGCAGTTTGTCTTTACTCCCTACATATACATCGTGTAATTCATAAACTTGGCCAGGTTTTAATTGTTTCATAATGTCTTCCAAATGAATTTGTATATATACTGGTTTCAATTGAGGAGGTTTTGTTTTAAATACGACTGTTTCGAACTCTTTTCTATATATTTTAGTCGGTAACTTAAGACGGGATAAATAATACCCCTGCTTGTCTTGAATAGACTTAAAGTCTTGTAGACGAAAATATCCTAAGTCACGGATATACAGCTCATTCTTTTGTATCATGTCTGTTCGAGTCGCACCATACGCCTGATCACTTCGTTTTCCTGGTTCAATTTTCACATCAGAAAACTCTCCACTCAACAAGTCATACTCTAGTTGAATTTTCACACCAGCTTTATGACTACATCCTCCGGCACCAGGATACATAGCTGCGAATCGATCTGGAACTTGAAAGGTTGTAGAATCAAGGATGCGAATGCGCTCAAAGTAGGAAGAAAGAGAATGAGAAATCTTAGATACGCCTCCAATCTTAGCCTGTAGAAGCGTAGTAAATACAGTACGAAAAAAGGCTACGGAAGCCGAGTTAAATCGCCGATTAAGTCCTTCCGGACTTAATAAAACTCCTGTTGAAGTTTCTAATTGACTACATAGTTGGGTAAGAGAGGTAGTAGCGACTTGTTGATTTAGCCATACATACAAAGATAAAAAATGATGCCCGTGGCACTTCCGTTTTCGTTTCATCCCGCCTGCTTCTATAGCTAATTGATTAAGTGTAGCGGGAGACATATATCGATATAACTCTTCGGCAAATAAAGACAACTCTTGCTTTTGATGCATATTCATAAAAAGCACGTCACCCTTTCTCATTAATATAAGAAAATAGTAACGCGCTTTTAATTTCAAAAATAGCCCGAATCCTTAAGTTGATGGATGTGGGTCTGTACCCCTAAAACAAAAAACGGATACTCCCATCATAGGGGCGTCCGCTATAAATATACTTCTATATGGTTAGTATTTTTCTACCCTAAAAAGTCCTAAAAAGAATCTACTATTAAATCCTCGATACCTCTTACCTTACTCTGAAAACTCCTAAAAGGGAGTTTTATTATTGATATTATTTTAAATAAAATACGTCTGTGTTAAACGTTCCTAAATATACAGAACCTGAAGATGTTGTTTTGTACGTATCAACTTTCAAACGATATTTGCCTTTTTCATAAATGCCTACGCCATCATAATTGACTCTACCAATATCAATGTTCATTCCTACATATTCTCCAGGTACAAACCAAGAAATTAAAGGTTTATTCACATTTTCCCACGTGCCATTTGTGCGCTGAATTTGTGGTTGTATACGAAGCTCAACTTCATAAGCTTTGTTGTCATTTTTAATTTTAATATGTATATATGAATCTGTACCAACATAATGATTTGCTTTTGTTGTATTTACGCTAGCTCCGTAACCTGAAGCCGCAGCTGCTTTTGATACGGGGTTAACTAATTCTAGAGTAGCTACACCTCCTAATGCCATTGCTGAAGCCAACATTGTCATACCCATTTTCTTTTTCCATGGTTTCATGTGAAATTCCTCCCAATTTTCAATTATTTTATCTTGTTAATTTTACTGACGCTGTGTACATTGTATCAATTAAACCAGCAGCATTTTCAACTTTAACTTTCACACGGAAAGTACCTATTTCTACGATTGATTCGCCATTGCCTGTTGAAACAATAATTTCTTCATTTGTACAAGCTGGGAACATAGCCCCCCCTTCCAGATTCATTCCATTACGTCGAAATCAAGGTATTATTTCTCTTAAAATGTTATAAATTTCATTTTAAAATCCCATTATAATAATATTAATTTTCTCTCTTCTTTGCATATTTACAACATGGAGAATACAGAGATAACTCTTTCAAAACTTTATTAGGGGAAAGTTTAAAAAAATGTAATTATAATAATATTTACATAAATGTAATATGTAGTAAATTGATATAATTAACACTAACTATTCTTAATATTTAATATTTTTTCCCTTTGCCCTACAAAGAGCAACATTAACATTTCAAAAAAACAAGCAAAGTACGTTCAGACAAAAAAATCCAGATTTTACCTTATTAAAAATAAGTCAGCTCTTTTATATACAAAGGACGTAAGGATTGTAAATTAGTCAAATGTAACTCCTCAAAATTATATGCACCAAAGAAATTGACGTATTTCCCAATGTAGAGATCCTCCCCCTATCAGAAAAGAAGAGTTCCATACAACAATGAAGAAAGTGAACTTCCGTTTATAAAGGTATATCTTTACAAACAAAAAGGGTTTATATACGAAATATTGAAATATCCAGTTTATAAAGGTGATTAAGTTTATTTTATAAACGTTTTTTCAATGAATACCTTTTACAAACGTTCATCTTTAATTAACTCCAATATTGCT
>NZ_JBEUTW010000087.1:0-10670 GCF_040492675.1 Bacillus sp. AP50 | reverse complement strand
TAATACTTGCTCTTTCATATCATTTATCCTCCCTTTTTATAAGTTATCTATATGTAATTTCTAAGAAATGTTTATTTCATAGTTTTTATGTTAACGTTACATTAAATTTGATAACGTAACGTTTGTAACATTAATGTAACATAACTATTATTACGTTGCAATATAATTACGTAAAATTTATTACACTTTTTTTACGTTTTTTTTATAATAACCCTCAAAAACCTTTATTTAATGCATTTTTCACTAAGTTCACGTTTGTAACATTCGTGTAACATTACAGTCATAAAGTGAAATGTAGTCATATTCCTCTCTATTTTTGTTACAAATTGTTTATTTAGTGCCACTAAACCTATCTAATCTTTACTTACTTTTAATATGAGATAAAATACCGTCTTTCCAAGATAAGTTTATATGTTTCCTCTATATAACTATGTATAATAAAAACAAAGAGGTGGTCATTTTGAAATTAATCGCATTAGATATGGATGGTACACTACTATCATCTAATCTTGAAATCTCCAAAGAAAACCTACAAGCAATCCAAACTGCACAAGAAGCCGGTCATATTGTAATGATCTGTTCTGGTCGTGCGAAAGAGGATGCTTTAAAGCTATTGGAAGAATATAAATTATCTCTTCCAGTCGGAGCAAGCAATGGGGCTATTGTTTATGTGGATGGAAAAGTAATTAACTCGCGTTGTATACAAAACGACAAAGTGTACAAACTTGCAAAATTACTAGAATCTGAAGGTTTCCCATATAAGCTATATACAAATAAAGGAGTTTATTCTCCATATACATGGCAAGATCAAGTGATGCAAGCATTCGAAGAAAATAAGCATGCGCTTGATGTTACATTAGAGGAACTTGAACGAATTACAGAAAAGCAAAAGAAATCGAACCTAATTACTGATTTCAAAAAAATAGAAGATGTTGTAAATAACCAAGAACTAGAAATATCTAAATTCTTCATTTTAACGTTTAATGCAGCGCATCGCGCACAGCTATTAAGTATATTACAAGAGGATGCTGATATTATGGTTACAGCATCGGCTCCTACTAACTTAGAAATTATGGATAAGAATGGACATAAAGGAAACGGGATACAGCAGATGGCAGCTCATTTTAATATCCCTATTGAAGATACAGTTGCTATTGGTGATAATTTTAATGATGTACCGATGTTAGAAGTAGCGGGCTTATCTGTTGCAATGGGCAACGCTGAAGAAGATGTAAAAAAGCTATGTGATGTTGTAACACTAACAAACAATGAACATGGTGTTGCTCACGCAATCGAGCAATTTGTATTGAAACAAACTTCATCTAGTAAATAAAAAAAGGACTCTTTCAATTTGAAAGAGTCCTTTTTTATACGTGATGACAAGCAACAAAATGCTCTACACCAACATTACGGAATTCTGGTACTGTTTTTTTACAAACATCCGTTGCAAATGGGCAACGTGTATGAAAACGACAGCCCGAAGGTGGATTTGCTGGACTTGGAATATCCCCTTCTAGTATAATTCGTTCTCGCTTCACTGTTGGATCTGGTATTGGAACAGCTGATAACAATGCTTTCGTATAAGGATGTAGCGGATTGGTAAATAACTCATCACGCGGTGCTGTCTCCACAATCGTACCTAAATACATAATTCCGATTTTCGTACATAAATGTTCTACTACACTTAAATCATGCGAAATGAATAAATAAGATAATCCCTTTTTCTCCTGTAACTCACTAAATAAATTAATAATTTGTGCTTGGATAGATACATCTAGTGCCGCTACAGGTTCATCAGCTACAATGAATTCTGGATTTAATACCATAGCTCTTGCGATTACGATACGCTGACGTTGTCCACCAGAAAACTCATGGGGATACCGGTCAATATGATAAGGAGCTAATCCACATAACTCCAATACTTCAATTACCTTTTTACGCACATTTTCTTTCGTTGCTAATCCGTGGGCCAACATTGGCTCTCCAAGCGCTTCTCCAATTCTCATTCTCGGATTTAATGAGCTAAATGGATCTTGGAAAACGAGCTGCATATTAGGGCGATGTTTTCTTAATTCATCCTTGGATAAAGAATGAACATCTTTTCCTTTAAACTTCACTTCTCCCTCCGTTTTTTGAACGAGGCGTAAAATTGTTTTTCCTATTGTTGTTTTCCCGCTCCCTGATTCACCAACGAGACCAAACACTTCACCTTTATTAATAGTAAAACTTACTCCATCAACTGCTTTTACATGCCCAATTGTTCTACTAAATACGCCACCCTTAATTGGAAAATATGCCTTTAGGTTTTTCACCTCTAATAATGGTTCACTCATTGTTCCGCACGCTCCTCATATAACCAACAAGCTACTTTATGATTTTCATCATTTACATTTAGATTTGGGGCTTCTTTTTCACATATTTCCATACAATGCTCACAACGCCCACTAAAGTAACAAAACTCACCTAAACCAACTAAATTCGGAACTTGCCCTGGAATAGAATATAGTTTATCTATTCGTTTTCCCATTACTGGTTTTGATTTCAATAATCCTTTCGTATAAGGATGTTTTGGATTTTGGAATATCTCTAGTACTGGGGCTTCTTCAATAACTTTCCCGCCATACATAACGACAACATAATCAGCCATTTCCGCTACGACACCTAAGTCATGTGTAATTAATAAAATCGACGTTTTAAATTCTTCTTTCACTTGTCTTAGTAGATCCAATATTTGAGCCTGAATGGTAACATCAAGAGCTGTTGTTGGTTCATCTGCAATTAATAACTTAGGATTACAACTAAGCGCAACAGCAATCATAATACGTTGTAACATCCCACCGCTCAGTTCATGCGGATAAGAATAGACGATTTCATCAGCGCGGGCTATGCCAACTTTACGAATTAACTCAATTGCCTTCTTATATGCTTCATTTTTACTAAGTAATTCATGCTCTCTTAACGTTTCTACAATTTGCTCCCCTACAGTGAAGACGGGGTTTAGCGATGTCATCGGTTCTTGGAAAATCATTGCAATATCATTGCCTCGTAAACTACGAAGTTCTTTCTCTTTCATTCCTAAAAGACTTTTTCCTTCATATAAAATGTCTCCACCCACTACACTACCAGATTCAGCAATAAGCCCCATAATAGATAAAGCTGTTACACTCTTTCCGCAACCTGATTCTCCTACTACACAAACTGTTTCCCCTTCTCGAACCGCAAAGCTAACATGGTTCACAGCCTTTACTGTCCCCTCGTCAGTTTGAAAATGTGTTTGTAAGTCTTTCAGCTCTACTACCGCTTTACTCATATCTTCTCACCTACCGTCTCATCTTTGGATCTAACGCATCACGAAGTGCATCACCAAGTAAATTAATTGATACAACTGTTATAAAGATTGCAAAACCGGGCGGAATCCATAACCATGGACGCTTTTGGAAATCGATTAATGAGTTAGCTGCGCTAATCATGTTCCCCCATGATGGTGTAGGTGGAACGACTCCGAGGCCTAAGTAACTTAGTGCGGACTCACTTAAAATAGATCCAGCCACACCCAAAGTTGCTACAACAATAAGTAACGGAAAAACGTTAGGAATTAGATGATGAATGATTTTTCGAGAATCTTTTAATCCTAATACATCTGCCGCTTGCATAAAGGCTTGCTCCCGCAATGTTAAAATTTGTCCTCTCACAAGACGGGCAAGTCCTGGCCATCCTACTAAACTTAAAATAATCATTACAACATATAAACGGTACTCCGATGGTAATTTCCATTCTGATAAAATTGCTCCCATTATAATAAGTAGTGGTAATCCTGGAATGGACATTAACACATCTGCAACACGCATAATTAAATGATCTACAACTCCTCGATAAAAACCAGCAATTGCTCCTAATAGAGCTCCTAGTATAACGGATAGTAGCATCGACGCTAAACCGATTGTTAATGAAATACGCCCTGCTTGCATAAGTCTAGTTAAAATATCCCGTCCCAACTGGTCTGTCCCAAGCCAATGTGACAGGCTGGGTGGTTTATTAATTTGTGTTACTTGTACTTTCCCATCAGCATACGGTGAAAAGATTGGACCGATAAAACTAAATAAAAACATAAATATTAAAACGTATAAGCCACACAGTGCCATCTTATTTTTCTTGATTTTTTTATACGCTTGGCGCCATGGTGATGATTCATTTCTTTTTTTCCGTTCTTTCTTTTTCTCTATTATGGGTGTAATAGTCTCCATATCTTTCCCCCCTTACTTCAATCGAATTCTTGGATCAACAAACGCATATACAATATCAGCTAAGAAATTAGCCATAATTGTTAAACAAGAAAGAAACATTGTAAAGGCCATTAATACCGTATAATCACGGAAGTTTAATGCTTCTAATTGAATACTCCCAATCCCTGGCCAATTAAAAATCTGTTCAATAATAATAGCTCCTGAAAATAAACCCGGTAATTCAAAAGCGAGTAATGTAATTGCTGGCAAAATTGCATTTTTCAATGCATGTTTATAAATAACGGTCCTTTCTTTTAAACCTTTTGCACGAGCAGTACGAATATAATCTTGCCTAATAACATCCAACATGCCAGTTCTAAAATAGCGTGTTAACGATCCTACACCAAGAAGCGTTAAAATAAATACAGGTAGAATCATATGACGTAATACTTCTAATATGTATGCTATCCCTGTTGAGTTACTCCCAATATCAATCATGCCACCAATAGGTAATAACTTTAAATCAACTGCTAATAATTTAATTAAAAATAGTCCGATAAAAAATGATGGAAATGACATTGCTGCAAAGACACCGATTGTTACCAATCTATCAAACCAAGAGTGCTGCTTTGTTGCAGAAATAACCCCAATAATAAGAGCAATAATCCAAGTGAAAAATAAAGCTGCAGCAGCAACAATAAATGTATTCCAAATGAATTTATTAAGTAATGAAGTTACCGGTTCTTGATACTGTAAAGAAAATCCAAAATCACCATGCAAAGCATTCACTAACCAATGAAAATACCTTTCAATAATCGGTTTATTTAAACCGTACAACTCTCTTAATTCTTGAGCTCTCTCTGGTGTTAATTTTGGATTTGAATCGATATAATCACCCGGTAAGAGTGCAAATAAGAAAAAGATAATAATAGACGTACCAAACAATGTAGGAATCATTTGTAGAAACCTACGAATGATATATGTTTTCACCTTTTGTCTCCCCAATCCTATTTACTTAAAAATAGAAGAACATTTTTTCAAAACAGCTACCATTCCATTGCTGTGTGAAAAAACGTCTTCTATTATTTAGGTCAACCCTTATTGTTCAATAGATAACACTGGTAAGTTGGAACTGATGCTATCGTACTTTTCTGGATCAATTCCTTTTATACGTGCATTATGAGCATAAAGTAGTTTACGATAGTTTAATAAAATAACTGGTGGATCATCACTTAACTCTTTATACAGCTCTTTATAAATCGCTTTACGTTTTTCAATATCTGTCGTTCCTATACCTTTTACAATCAAATCATCTACTTTCGGATTATTATAACCCGTATCACTTTTTGGATTAGTTGATAAGTACTCACTTACAACTTCACTTGGATCACTAATTCCTGGTGTTGAAACTGCCGCTAAATCGTAGTCACCTTTTCCTACTTTTGAAAGCATCGTATTAAAGTCCATCAACTCTGGATTTAATTCAACACCAATTTCTTTGTAACTTTCTTTTGCAATCGGAATAAAGATATCATTTGTTTTACCTGTATTTGATGCGTAGTATGTTAATTTTAATTTTTGACCATCTTTTTCACGAACCCCGTCAGAACCTACTTTCCAACCAGCCTCATCCAATAATTTTTTAGCCTTTTCTACGTCATGCGGATATTTATTAATACCTTCTTCTGTATATGCCCATGAAACTGGAGCAATTGGTACGTTAGCGACAGAGCCATAGCCTTGTAAAGCTGTATCCACATACTTCTTACGGTCTAATCCATAAGTAAGTGCTTGGCGTACCTTTTTATCTTTCAAATACGACTTCTTATTATTTACATAGATATAAGCAATATCACTTGATGATTCAAGATTAATATTTGCAAACTCTAATCCTTTTAATTGGTCTATATTTTCAGGGTTCGCTCTAAACCCACTATAGTCCAGTTCACCTGTTTGGAATAATTGGAATCCAGTATCACCTGATGTGATTTTGTAAATAAAGTTTTTAATTTTTGGTTTACCTGCATAATAATTTTCGTTAGCAACAAAGCGGACTTCTTGACCTGGAACATATTTTTCAAATTTATATGGACCCGCTGCAATTGGTTGCCCATATAATGCTTTTAAATAGTCTAAACTTGTATTTTGTTTATAATCTTTTCCATAATAAGCTTTTGATAGCACTGGGCCACCTAAATTCGTTAGCGCCTGTGAATTAACTTTTTCAGTTGTAATTTTAATTGTCTGTGGATCAACAACTTGGATTCCTTCAATAGAAGTTGCTTTTCCTTCTTTATATTCTTTCCCACCTTTAACAGCATACTGAGCAATATCCAATCCACCTTCATACGCTTTATCATGAAGTAGTGTTAATGTAAATGCTACGTCATCCGCTGTTAGAGGCGACCCATCACTAAATTTTAAATTTTTACGTAAATGGAATGTATATGTTAACTGGTCAGCAGAAATATCCCATTTTTCCGCAAGATCCGGAATAGGTTTACTTTGTTTGTCTGTTGTTACTAATGAAGCAAAAATAACCGACGTTACATTTCCATCCCAACCATTATCTTGGAAATACGGAAGGAAAACTCCCCCTGGCTTAGAAATGGCTGTAATGAAAGTATCTTTTCGTTGATTTGCTTTCTCTGGACTTTTCTTTTTATCTGTAGCTGGAATTGATTCAATCTTAGAGTCTTTTAAATCCTGCTTTTTTACTGGTTCTGTAGAAGCCGTATCCTCCTGTCCCCCACAAGCAGATAACACAAGCGAACTACTCAGTAATACTGAAAATACACCAGCCCATTTTTTTGTCTTTTTCTTCATTGTCCCCACCCTAACTGTTTAATAGTTATACCCTTTGAACTTATTAGCTTATGTATGCCTCCCACAGCACATTTATAGCCAATCGGAAAAGTCGGTTTTAATCAGAAAAAAATAGATGTTTTTGAGGGGTAACAATCTTATTCCGACCTTTCCGGTAGACTTTATGGTTATTAGCTTATATCGTTCATTATGTTTTGTCAATTCTTTCTAAATAAATATTTTGAGAATTTTTCCAAAATTATCACTCTACATTTATACTTTAAGAAAACTCAGCTATAATTCGTATTAAAACTTAAAAATCTACTTCTATTCCTTCAGCATGAAACATAGAATACTAATAACCAATTACCAAAAAGGGGGCGAAAATATGGACAACCTATTCCAATACGTCCTGCACTACGTATTATTAACAATTATGATAGTCGGAGCGCTATTACTATTCCCGTTCTTCCCAAAGTTCGTCCTCTTTTTAGCTTTTTTTATTATGCTCGGGATCGCTATTATAATTTCAACGAGAGAAGATGCCACGCAAAAAGAGAGCAGAGTTCAGCGCGTAAAGCTGTAACTTTGCTCTCTTGTCGTTTCCATTCACTAGTCTCTGTTACACATATTTATCCCGCTATTTGCCGTGCAGTAAGACCCCCACCTCAAAATTCAGCGAAAGCAAAAGAAGTTAGGTCTGGGTCGGGGTGCCCGTAAAAGCCCTCACTTTATCTCTCGGGAAATAATTAGCCTTTGTTTTTGTAATTACTCCTATCCAAAAACCACTAATGACATTTATTTTTCACCTTATTATTTTCATATGTTTCACAAGCTATGCAAATTGAGGAACACGGATTTATCTAAGTTACTGTTTCACGTGAAACACATCGCTTCATTTAACCTTTAAAGCAAAATATCATTATGAAGAAAGCCACTTCCTCCAGCAAAACTGAAAGGAAGTGGCTTTCTACTCATTACTCCACAATATTCTCTAATTCATTATATAAATCTGCTCGTAACAACTCTTTCTTCGTTTTTTCCTCATATAATTTTTCAAGTTTTTCAACATCAGCTACATGTTCCATTCCACATTCTATTGCATATATATCTTCTTCTACATGCATTAACTCATTTTCAATCTCTTCAAGATTCCTAGCTTCTTTCTCTTTTACAGGAACCGTTTCAACACTTTTTCTCCCTTGGCGTTTCTGCTTTATTACTTGCTTCTCAAGCTTTTCCTCCCACTTTTGACGAGCCCATGCATAATTTCCTGCAAACTCAAATAATTTGCATCTATCAATCCAGTACGTCTTTTCAAATAACTTATTTAAAAAATATCGATCGTGTGAAACAGCTAAAATCGTCCCATTATATTGCTCAAGGGCTTCCTCTAAAACTTCCCTTGATTCAATATCAAGGTGGTTTGTCGGCTCATCTAAAATTAGAAAATTGATGTCTTGATACATAAGTTGCGCAAGTCTTAACCTCATTTTTTCTCCACCGCTCAGTTGTGTTACTTTCTTAAACACCGCTGGACCATAAAATAAAAACTTAGCTAATATATGTCTTGCTTCTCCTTCTGTTACAGCCACATACTCTCTAAACGCTTCCAATACATTACTCTTCACATTTCCATACGTATGCTGTGATAAATAACCAATTTTGACACTACTGCCAATGCGAATTTCACCAACGTCTGGATTTATTTCTTCTAATAGTAGTTTTAATAATGTAGTCTTTCCTGTACCATTACGACCAACGATAGCAGTACGCTCTTGAAAACGAACATGTAAATTCGCTTGTTCAAATAAAGGTCGGCCAGCAAAACCTTTACTCACTTCTTTCATTACAACAACATCTTTTCCGCTTCTCTCTTGCCCTTCAAACTGAAGACCCATCTGTTTTCTTTCTAAAATCGGCCTCTTTAATTTCTCTATACGCTCTAACGCACGTTCCATATTCCTCGCTCTTTTATGCAATCCTTCATTCGGAGGATTCGCTTGATTTGCCCATTCACGTAGGCGCTTAATTGCTTCTTTCATTTTCTTTATTTTCTTTTGCTGCTCTTGATAAGCTTGAAACTCTTGAAGTAACCTTTCTTCCTTCTCCTCAACGAACTGAGAATAATTCGTATGGTACACGTGAATCTCTCCATCTTCCAAATCCAAAATTTTCGTTACAACTTCATCAAGGAAATAGCGATCGTGTGAAATAACCATAACTGTTCCATTATATTCTTTTAAAAATTTCTCTAACCATTCAACTGCAAACAAATCTAAATGATTTGTTGGTTCATCTAATAGAAGTAAATCTGGTTTCTGCAATAGCATATATGCAAGGCTTATTTTCGTCTGTTCTCCTCCACTTAATTCCGTAAATACTCTTGGAAATAAGTTTGTGACTTGTAAGCCATTTGCTACCTTCATTATATTTGCCTCTATTTCATAACCACCGAGAAATGCAAATTTTTCTTGAATTACTCCGTACCTCTCCATTAGCTTTTGCAAAGCAGATTGTTCCTGCTCCTCCGCCATATTTTTTTCTAGAGCATGCATTTCTTTTTCTAATTCCTTTTCTACTTTAAAAGCGGAACTCAATACATCATATACAGTCATGACCTCATCAAACTTCGGAATTTGTGCGACATGACCAATACGTGTACCTTTCTTCATATGAATGGCTCCTGCATCCAAACTCTCCATTCCCGTTAGAAGCCCAAAGATTGTTGTCTTCCCACTACCGTTACGACCAACTAACCCAACACGTTCACCATTCTTTATTTCAAGCGATATATTTTCAAATATGATGTTTCCACCAAAAGATTTCGTTACATTATTTACACTACAAATAGTCATTTTCCGTACTCCTTTCAATATAAAAAACCATGAGAAAGAAACATTCCCCATGGTTTTCGGCATAGAAAAAGGAAGCCAAATAGCTCCCTTTTCACACGTTTATTAAAAATGGGTGAAGAGATTTCTATCGTTCAATAGTCACTATGCAATTGTTAAAAAAGGGCATACGTATCCCGTTAATAACTACATCATGAAAAATCGCACGACAAAAATAGATAAAATCTAAAAATTTGGCACGCGCAGCTAAAGAACGTTTCATCTCATTCACCCCTTTCGTACGGAATTTAATACTTACTTCTTTATTATACTTTCCAATTTCATGTTTGAATAGTCATTTTTCTGAAAATAATGAAGATAGACTAAACATTTCAATAAGTGACATCAAATCTTACAAAACTGTTATGTTCACGTAATGGAAAGCGATAGTACGAAAAGATGCCTCCCTATACAATAAAGATGTAAAACAAGAGAGACAAACACAAGGAGGAAACAAACATGATGAAAGAAATCGTAAAAGCAATCTTTGAGGTATTAGTGAACGGACAAGCAGTTGTAAAAGAACTAAATGAACTATAAAAAGGAGTGAAGAAATATGATGAACATGGTGAAAATGATTTTACACGCTTTAGTCGATGCAAAAGCAGTTAGCCAAGAATTAAACCAACAATAAAAAGGGGTATATGAATATGAAGAAAGCCATTATTATAATTGCAAGCACAGCAATTACTTTATACACAATAAAAAATAGAAAAAAGAAAAATAATGAAAATGTTCTATATTATCC
>NZ_JBEUTW010000086.1:0-7777 GCF_040492675.1 Bacillus sp. AP50 | reverse complement strand
CTAGAATTATTATACTATAAAAGCTATAATAAGTACTAGGATTAATTTTTTGAAAATTATACGCAATTAAAGGTCTGATTTTAAGATGATGGTAGCAATGTTAATGTATCCCTTTACGAAAAATTAAAAATATAAATATTTTATTAAAAATTTTAACAAAAAAACAAAAAACTATATTCACAATTGTTATATTATATGTATAATGAAAATTGTAGAAACTTGGAGATTATTCTTTCAATTCTACTTTTTAACAAGTGAGGGTACAGGAAGTGCAATTAGGGGAGGCAACACAACATGAAGAAAAAGATACCGTTATTACTTGCATCAACTTTAACTGCAAGTATGTTGCTTAGCGCGTGTAGCTACCAAAAAGATGACGCAAAAGCAAAAGGGAAAGAGAACGCTACGAGTAGTAGTAACGGAAAACAGATTCTTAATTTAACAGAGTTATCTGAAATTCCGTCAATGGATGCATCATTAGCATCTGATTCTTCATCTTCTACAGCATTAAATAATACGATGGAAGGTTTATATCGTATTGGCAAAGATCAAAAGAGAATGCCTGGAGTTGCAGAAGATGTCGAAAAGCTAGATGATGGGAAGAAATACATATTTAAATTAAGAAGAGATGCGAAATGGTCGAATGGGGAACCTGTAACAGCTAAAGACTTTGTGTATTCATGGAAAAGAGCAGTAAATCCAGATACAAAAGCAACGTATTCATACATTATGTTCGATATTAAAAATGCAGAGAAAATTCATAAAAAAGAATTACCTGCTGACCAATTAGGTGTAAAAGCGATTGATGATTATACATTAGAAGTAGAATTAGACAATCCCGTTCCTTACTTTATCGATTTAACAGTTTATCCAGTATTTTACCCACTAAATGAAAACTTTGTAAAAGCACAAGGTGATAAATTTGGTTTAGAGGCAAATACAACATTATATAACGGTCCATTCGTTATGAGTGATTGGAAACATGAACAAAGTTTCCAATTCAAGAAGAATCCTTCATATTGGGATAATAAAACGGTTAAAATCGAAGAAATCAACTTTAATATTGTAAAAAATACAGCAACTGATGTAAATTTATATGAGACAAACGCGATTGATCGGGCGGCTTTAACGTCTGAATTTGTTGATAAGTTTAGAAAAAGCCCAGAGTTCCAAACAAGAAAAGAGGCAGGGGTTGCTTACTTAAGATTTAATCAAAGTAATCAGTACTTAAGTAATAAAAACTTAAGAAAAGCAATTTCAATGTCCTTTGACCGTGATAACATTGCAAAAGTTATTTTAAATAACGGCGCAATTGGAGCTTACGGATTTGTTGGAAAAGATTTCGCTGAAGGTCCAAATAAAAAAGATTTCCGAGCTGAAAATGGAAAGCTAGTTGAAACAAATCCAAAAGAAGCAAAAAAGCTTTGGGAAACAGCGAAGAAAGAGCTTGGAACTGATAAAATCGAACTAGAATTCTTAAACTTTGATAATGAAGATGCTAAAAAAGTTGGGGAATTCTTAAAAGGTGAGATGGAAAAGAACTTACCAGGTTTATCAATTAAAATTAAACAGCAACCATTCGCACAAAAAAATAAATTAGAAGATTCTCAGCAATATGATATTGCGTTTGGTATTTGGGGACCAGATTTCCCAGATCCAATCTCATATTTAGATATGTTTGTTACGAATGGTTCTCAAAATAAAACAGGGTATTCTAATCAGAAATATGATGAGTTAATCCTAAAAGCTAAAACAGATACAAAAGATTTACAAGCTCGCTGGGACAACCTTCTAGAAGTAGAGAAGATGTTAATTAAAGAGGATGCAGTTATCACTCCAATCTTCCAAAAAGGTTCAGCGTATGTAGTAAAAGGTGCCGTAAAAGATATTATCCCAATTAACTATGGTGGTAAATTAACTTACAAATGGGCATCTGTTGAACAAAAATAATCTTTTTTTCCATCGTTTACAAGGGTATATGCCTATGATGGGCATATGCTCTTATTTTAAAAAAATAAAAGTGAGAATATTTTAAACTATCTTATTGCTTTTGAGAAAAACGGGGAGGTGCTTGACTATGGGACGTTATGTATTAAAACGTTTCGTGTACATGGCTTTGACATTATTTTTAATTACTACAATGACTTTCTTTTTGATGAAATTACTTCCAGGTTCTCCGCTTAAAAACCAGGAGAAGCTATCACCGGCACAAAAAGAAATCATTCTTGAAAAATACGGATTGAATGATCCGGTACCAGTTCAATATGCACGTTACTTAGGTAACTTAGCAAAAGGTGATTTAGGGGTATCATTCCAATATGATAACCGCCCAGTAACAGACATGATTGTGGATCGTATTGGACCATCAGCCCAATTAGGTTTACAAGCGATTATATTAGGAACATTTATCGGTTTAATTTTAGGTATTGTTGCCGCACTTCGTAATAATACGTGGGTAGATTATAGTGCAACAGTTATTTCGGTACTCGGAATGTCGGTACCATCATTCGTATTCGCCGCATTACTGCAATATTTCGTAGGGGTAAAACTAGGCTGGTTCCCAGTAGCATTCTGGAAAGGACCAGAGTTTACTGTAATGCCTACAATTGCATTATCGATGGGAGTTATCGCGACAATCGCACGTTTCTCTCGTGCAGAATTAATTGAAGTTATGCAAGCCGATTACATTTTAACAGCGAAAGCGAAAGGAATTAGCCAAGGCGTTATCATTGTCAAACATGCACTTCGTAACGCGTTAATTCCAGTTGTAACAATTTTAGGACCAATGGTTGCGGCATTAATTACAGGAACACTTGTTATCGAGCAAATTTATGCTGTACCAGGACTTGGGGAACAATTCGTTAAATCGATTACTTTAAATGACTATACAGTTATTATGGGAACTACGATTTTCTATAGTGCGATCTTCATTTTAGTTATTTTCATTGTCGATATTTTATACGGAATTATTGATCCTCGTATTCGTTTAGCGGGAGGGAAAAAATGATGAAAGATGTACAAAAATTATCTCCAGATTTATTTCAACAAGCCAATCAAAATAATGTTGATAATGAAGTCATTGCCCGTCCAAGCTTAACGTTTTGGCAAGATGTAAGAAGACGTTTATTCCAACATAAAGGTGCGATGCTTGGCCTTGTATTGTTAGTTATCATTGCGCTATTAGCGATTTTTGGACCGATGGTAAGTAAACACTCGTATAAAGAGCAAGATTTAGGTCGTGCGAAATTACCACCAAAAATTCCAGTTATTGAAAATGTTCATTGGTTACCATTTGACGGTACAGATCAATATGGTGTTGACCAATATGAAAAACGTGATATTAAAGAGTACTTCTGGTTTGGTACAGATGACCTTGGCCGTGACTTATGGACAAGAACATGGGAAGGTACACGCGTATCATTATATATCGCTCTTTTAGCGGCAGCAATTGACTTAGTAATTGGGGTTGCATACGGAGGTATTTCAGCATTCTACGGCGGTAGAGTAGATAACATTATGCAACGTATTATGGAGATTATTAACGGTATTCCATACTTAATCATCGTTATTTTAATGGTAATCATTATGGGATCTGGTATTTGGTCAATTACACTGGCGATGGCGATTACAGGTTGGATAGGGATGTCGCGTATTGTTCGTGGACAAATCTTAAAGTTAAAAAACCAAGAATATGTATTAGCATCTCGTACATTAGGTGCAACAAATACACAATTAATTGTGAAACATTTAATTCCAAACGTAATGGGACCTATTATCGTAATGACGATGTTTACAATTCCATCAGCGGTGTTTGGTGAAGCGTTCTTAAGTTTCATCGGTTTAGGAATTCAGCCACCATTTGCGTCACTAGGTTCTCTTGTAAATGATGGTTATAAATCTATTCAAACGTATCCGCATATGATGTTCATCCCTGCGGTTGTCATCAGTATATTAATTTTAGCGTTTAACTTAATGGCAGACGGATTACGCGACGCGTTAGATCCAAAAATGCGTAAGTAAAAGAGGGGAGAGGCAAAGATGAAAACATTGTTAGAGGTAAAAGATTTACAAGTCTCCTTTGATACACATGCAGGTGAAGTACAAGCTGTACGCGGCGTTACTTTTGATTTGAAAAAAGGAGAAACATTGGCGATTGTAGGAGAATCTGGTTCAGGGAAATCAGTTACTTCTAAAGCGTTAATGGGATTAATTCCGAATCCTCCTGGACGCATTAAAAATGGTGAAATCGTATTTGAAGGTCGTGACTTAACAAAATTAACAGAAAAAGAAATGCAGCAAGTACGCGGTAAAGATATTGCGATGATTTTCCAAGATCCAATGACATCATTAAACCCAACGATGACAATTGGAAATCAAATTATGGAAGGTCTAATTAAACACCAAGGGATGAGTAAAGCAGATGCACGTAAAGTTGCTTTAGAGTTAATTGACCTTGTAGGTATTCCAAATCCAGAAGCTCGTTTAAAACAATATCCTCACCAATTCTCAGGTGGTATGAGACAGCGTGTAGTTATTGCGATGGCGTTAGCTTGTAACCCGAAATTATTAATTGCCGATGAGCCGACAACAGCGCTAGACGTTACGATTCAGGCGCAAATTTTAGAACTTATGAAAGACATTCAGCAAAAAACAGAAGCAGCAATCATTTTCATTACGCATGACTTAGGTGTAGTAGCAAACGTTGCGGACCGAGTGGCAGTTATGTACGCTGGTAAAGTTGTTGAAATTGGAACTGTAGATGAAATTTTCTACAATCCGAAACATCCATATACTTGGGGTTTAATCGCATCTATGCCAAGTTTAGATGGTTCAGAAGAAGAGTTATATGCAATCCCTGGAACGCCTCCAGATTTATTGAAGCCGCCAAAGGGAGATGCTTTTGCACCACGTAACCCACAGGCACTGAAAATTGATTTTGAAATGGACCCACCTTTATTTAAAGTAAGTGATACGCACTATGCGGCAACTTGGTTACTTCACGAGCAAGCTCCAGAAGTAAAACCGCCGGCAGTCGTTGAAAAACGCATTCTTCAAATGAAAGCAGGTGAACAACATGACTAAACAACGTGAGAAATTAATTGAAGTAAAAAATGTAAAGCAGCACTTCGACGTAAGTGGTGGTGTTGTCAAAGCGGTTAATGATATTTCATTTGATATTTACCGCGGAGAAACATTTGGTCTTGTAGGAGAATCAGGTTGTGGTAAATCGACAACTGGAAGAACGATTATTCGTTTATATGATGCAACTGCTGGTGAAGTGTTATTCGATGGTGAAAATGTACATGGTAAAAAATCACGCGCAGAGCTGAAGAAATTCAACCGTAAAATGCAAATGATTTTCCAAGATCCATATGCATCATTAAACCCTCGTATGACAGTAGGGGATATTATTGCAGAAGGTATCGATATTCACGGACTAGCGAAAAGTAAAAAAGAGCGCATGGACCGTGTTCATGAACTATTAAACACAGTTGGTTTAAATAAAGAGCACGCAAACCGTTTCCCACACGAATTCTCAGGTGGACAACGTCAGCGTATCGGTATCGCTCGAGCGCTTGCTGTAGACCCAGAATTTATCATTGCCGATGAGCCGATCTCAGCACTTGACGTATCGATTCAGGCGCAAGTTGTAAACTTACTGAAAAAGTTACAAAAAGAAAAAGGTTTAACATACTTATTCATCGCCCATGATTTATCAATGGTAAAATACATTAGTGACCGTATTGGTGTAATGTACCGTGGCCAAATCGTTGAGTTAACAACAAGTGATGAATTATATGCGAATCCAATTCATCCATATACGAAATCACTATTATCAGCGATTCCACTTCCAGATCCAGATTATGAGCGCAATCGTAAACGTATCGTATATGATCCATCACAGCATAATTATGGTAGTGAAGCACCAACAATGCGTGAAATTCGCCCAGGACATTTCGTACTATGTTCGGAAGCGGAGTACAAGAAATATAAAGAGATTTATCAATAAGAAAAAGAGCCATTCTTCTGTTATGGAAGGATGGCTCTTTTTCTACTATATAAAAGAATTGTATACATTTGTCGGTCAGTCGATATATTTAAAGAATCGCCGATATAAATCTCATGTATCATTAGTGATATTCATATGCAAAATTACTGAACTTGAACAGAAACATTCTCCTCTTGTTCTTCAGGTTTAACAAGCGCATAACGCTCCCATGCTCTACTTTTCCAGCGGAAGAACATAATAATGGCACGTGTCCATTCGTCGATGGCGATTGCTAGCCAAATACCAACGAGCCCCATATCTAAATGAAAGGCGAAAAAGTAACCTAGTGGTAAACTCATTAACACCATAGAGAATGCACCGATTAAAACAGGATATTTTGCATCACCAGCTGCACGAAGCGAATTAATGATGACGATGTTCATCGTACGTCCCGTTTCAAGTAGTACACTTAGTAAAAGAACACTTGCGCCTAACCCGATAATGTGCGGATTATCTGTAAACAGTCCCATTAATTGTGTACGGAATGTAATAACGAGAGCGACCATACATAAAGTTACACCAATTGCCCATTTTACACTTTTCCACAAGCGTTCGTATGCTTCATCTTTTTCGCCACCACCAACGAGGCGGCCAATAATAATGGCTGTTCCCATACCAATTGCAATTGCAAATAAATAAGTGAACATGGAAATGTTAGTAGCGTATTGTCTAGCAGCTAATGATTCCGTTCCTAAGTACGTTGCGTAATAAAGGAAGACGATTTGACAAGCTTGATACATCACTTGTTCAAATGCAGATGGAATGCCAATTTTTAAAATTTTCCCAATGTATTCTTTGGATAAAGTGAAGTAATATTGTAATTTCACACGATATTCCATAACGCGGTATAGTAACCAGAAGAAAACAATAAGTGCGATCAATCGACTGATAGCGGAAGAAATTGCAGCCCCTTGTACACCGAGCTCAGGGAAACCAAATTTCCCGAAAATGAGTACGTAGTTTCCAGCGATATGAATCATATTCATTCCGAGTGAAATAAACATCGCTTGCTTTGTAAAACCGTGTACACGGATAATTGCGGCTAATGAGTTAATAATAGCTTGTAGGAAGATGGCTCCTCCGACGATAGATAAGTAGTTTTGCGCATACGTTAGTACATCGCCTTGTAAGTTCATTGCGAGCATCATATGTTTCGAAAATAAAAGAAAACCAGCGCTTATAACGAGCCCAACTATTAAATTTAATGTGACGGCTAATGCTGATATTTTAGATGCTTCCATAAAGCGTTTGGAACCGAGGTATTGAGATACAACGATAGCAGCGCCGTTCCCGATGACTTCTAATACCAAAATCGCAATATGAAGATATTGATTCGCTGCACCAACCCCAGATACAGCATCGTCTGATAATGCACTTAACATGAAAGTATCAGCGATCCCCATTAACATAAAAAGAAAAACTTCTAGAAAAATAGGCCATGTTAATAAGAATAAACTTAATTTCTCAGTAGGCCCGTTTTTTGCCTGAATTGCTGCCATGTCCGTCCCCTCTTTACCGATATCTATTTTTAGCAAAATGTATCGTAACATACTTTCTTAACCTTTGCACTCATTTTAGCCTACATATTTTTATTATGAAGAGAGTGCTATTTTATGATAAAAACAAAAGGATAATTATACATAAAATATTATGAGATATAAAATTCATTTTTCTCTGATAATTTAGAAAAGTATAAAAAATATTATTTTTAACACTTTAGTATGAATA
>NZ_JBEUTW010000085.1:0-26691 GCF_040492675.1 Bacillus sp. AP50 | reverse complement strand
ACGTGTAATATCCAATAAATTCCTATATAATCAATAAGAAGAATCTTACAAATGGAGGTATGAAAATGTCGATTTTAAGTAATATTGGTGCAGCTTTATTTTTTATTGCTTTTATTCTTTTAATCTTATGTATCATTTCATTCTTTAAGAAAAATGGAAAATCAAAACAATATGGACGTCCTACCGTTATTCTTTTTATGATTTCTATTATATTAATAACGGCCGGTACACCAAAATCGGAACACCCCGTCGTCGAGTTTTTTTCTACTTTAAGTTTCATTCTATTTATATTCTTCCTTGTTCTAGCAATCTTATCTGTTATTAAGAAAACAGGTGTAGCGAAAAAACAATTTATTATTACAGCTGTATTATTTGTCATTTTTGTTGCGTTATTAGGTATTTCAGCTCCTTCTTCTGAAAAAACGACAGCAACTAGTACAAAAGTTGCCTCTAATAATGAAGAGCCAAAAGATAGCGAACAGAAAAAAGAGCTAGAAAAGAAAGAGGCGGACGAAAAAACTCAAAAGCAAGAAGATGAGAAGCGTCTAGCCGAAGAACAAGCTCGTAAGCAAGAGGATGAAAAACGTCTGGCTGATGAACTCTGGCTGATGAACAAGCTCGCAAACAACAAGAAGAACAAAAAGCACAGCAAGCTCAAACACAACCAGCTAATGGTAATACTGATAGTGCATACTACAAAAATTGTGCTGCAGTTAGAGCAGCTGGGAAAGCTCCTTTACATAAAGGGCAACCAGGTTATAGCTCTCATCTTGATCGTGATGGCGATGGAATTGCATGTGAAAAATAGTAATAAAAAAGAAGCTTTTACAAAGCTTCTTTTTTATTAACGTAAAATATTACCACTTATTACTTTCCCCCTTATTTTAATAACATTCTTCTTATTATTCTCAAAAACGACACAGAATAAGTGATTTCAATCACTACATAGATTTTAATTTATCGCTATTCTTAATTCAGATATTACATTAAAATTTTATGGAGGCATTCATATGGAACATACATTTACTGAAACTTCAATTGTTGGTGAGATTGTTACACAATTTCCGAAAGCTAGTGATCTTTTTAAATCATATAGAATAGATTTTTGTTGTGGCGGTAATAAGCCACTTATTGATGCAATTCATGAAAGAAATTTATCAGCTACTGAAGTGCTTACAGAGTTAAATACGCTTTATCATAATACGAAACGATTAAATGAATCGGAAATTGATTGGAAAAATGCTTCTTATCGTGAATTGATTGATTATGTTATAAATAAGCATCACCGCTATTTAAATGAAGAATTACCACAGTTAAGTCCATATGTGACAAAAGTATTACGTGTTCATGGGGCAAGTCAGCCTCATTTAGCTCAAATTCATAAGCTATTTCATGAACTTAAAATGGAATTAGAACAGCATTTAATTAAAGAAGAAATGGAAGATTTTCCATTAATTTTAGAATTTGAACAAAATCCAACTAATGAAAACTATGCTAAGTTACGTAAAGTAGTAAATGAACTAGAAAATGAGCACAATCATGCTGGAAATATTATAAAAGAACTTCGTAAAGTGACAAATGACTTTACTCCTCCAGAAGGTGCTTGCGGTACTTATCGACTTGTTTACCAACGCCTCGAAGCGCTAGAGTCTGATTTATTTGAGCATATTCATTTAGAAAATAATATTTTATTTCCGCGTGCCATTACGAAAGCATAAATCAAGTGCAGGACATGAGTGTAAATACTTATGGCCTGCTTTTTCGTTTTGCGAAAAATATTCACATCCCCTTCACATAAAACCGAATTTTAACAATTTGTGAATCATTATAAAGATGTGATAAATATCACATCTCCCCCTTATTTGATTTTCTATAATAAAAATATAATCCTTTGTTCAATATTTCACATAAAAAGGGGAAACGAAAATGAAAAAACGTTTAGTTATGATCGGAAATGGTATGGCTGGCATTCGCTGTATGGAAGAAATCTTAAAACATGATAGTGATTCATATGAGATTACTATTTTTGGAGATGAACCGCATCCAAACTACAACCGCATTATGCTCTCTCATGTTTTACAAGGCAAAACAAATATACAAGATATCATTATGAATGAATACAGTTGGTATGAAGAAAACGAAATAACTTTGTATACGAATGAAAGAGTTCAAAGTATTAACCGAGAAGAAAAAATTATTATTACAGAAAAGAAGCGTACTCTTACATACGACAAGCTCATTATCGCAACAGGTTCTAGTGCTTTTATTTTACCTGTTGAAGGTTCCGCACTTTCTGGTGTAACAGGATTTCGAACTATTGAAGATACACAATTTATGATAGATACCGCTAAAGAAAAGAAAAAGGCCGTTGTCATTGGTGGCGGGTTACTCGGTTTAGAAGCCGCAAGAGGTCTAATTGATTTAGGAATGGACGTACATGTTGTTCATTTAATGCCTAGCTTAATGGAGCAACAACTAGATACGAAAGCAGCTGCTCTTCTGCGTGAAGATTTAGAAGCACAAGGCATGAAGTTTTTAATGGAAAAGAAAACTGTAAAAATTCTTGGTACAGACCATGTTGAGGGCATTCAATTTGAAGACGGTGAAGTTGTAGATTGTGATTTAATCGTAATGGCTGTCGGAATACGGCCAAATACGCAAATAGCAAAAGATGCTGGTCTAATTGTAAATCGCGGTATTGTAGTCAATGACTATATGCTAACAAATGATGAGTCCATTTATGCAGTTGGAGAATGTGCAGAGCATGACGGTATCGCATATGGACTTGTTGCTCCTCTTTATGAACAAGGTGCGATATTAGCAAAACATATAACAAATTTACAAACTGATGGATATTCGGGCAGTATCGTCGGTACACAATTAAAAGTTGCTGGTTGTGATTTATTCTCTGCTGGCCAAATTTATGAAGATGATCAAACGAAAGCAATATCCATCTTTAATGAATGTAAACGTTCCTATAAAAAAATATTAATTCGTGATAATAAAGTCGTCGGTATCGTTTTATACGGTGATACAGCTGACGGTACCCGCCTCTTTAGCATATTAAAGAAAGAAGAAGATATACAAGAATATACACCAGCTTCCATTCTTCACAAAGCTGGTGAAGAATGTGAACTTGACGTTGCTACTATGAGTGCGGATGACACAATTTGCGGATGTAATGGTGTTACGAAAGGCACAATCGTTCACGCCATTTTAGAACAGGAGTTAAAGACTTTTGAAGAAGTTAAAGCCTGTACGAAAGCCGCAGGGTCTTGTGGTAAATGTCGTCCGCTTGTAGAACAAGTTTTATCTCATACACTTGGAGATGCTTTTGATGCTTCTGCACAGTCTACCGGTATGTGCGGATGTACACCTTTATCACGTGATGAAGTCGTAGCGGCCATTCATGAGAAAGGTTTAAAATCTCCAAAAGAAGTACGAAACGTTCTTGGTTTTGTACATGAAGATGGATGTTCGAAATGTCGTCCTGCTTTAAACTACTATTTACGTATGGCGATTCCAGAAGAATATGAAGATGATAAATCATCCCGTTTCGTGAATGAAAGAATGAATGGTAACATCCAGCACGATGGTACCTTCTCTGTTATTCCACGTATGTACGGAGGCGTTACAACAGCAGATGATTTAATGAAAATTGCTGAAGTTGCGAAAAAGTACGATGTTCCACTTGTGAAAATTACAGGTGCGAGCCGAATTGGCTTATACGGTGTTAAGAAACAAGATTTACCTAACGTATGGGCTGAATTAAATATGGCTTCTGGATATGCGTATTCAAAATCTCTTCGTAATGTAAAATCATGTGTTGGCTCTCGTTTCTGCCGTTTCGGTACGAAAGATTCATTAGGACTTGGTATGTTGCTTGAACAATCATTAGAAATGGTAGATACACCTCATAAAATGAAGATGGGTGTAACGGGCTGTCCACGTAACTGTGCGGAAGTACTGACGAAAGATTTTGGCGTTGTTTGTGTCGAAAATGGATACCAACTTTATATTGGCGGAAATGGTGGTACGGAAGTACGCGAAGCTGATTTTGTAATGATTGTCCCTACTGAAGATGATGTCCTTCGCATCGCTACAGCTTACATGCAATATTATCGTGAAACTGGTATTTATGGAGAGCGTACTGCCTACTGGACAGAACGATTAGGCTTCGATCACATAAAGGAAATACTGCAAGATGCAAATATGGTCACTAAGTTAAATGAACGTTTCCAAAAAGCTCGTGGCACATATAAAGAAGCATGGGGACAAGCACTAGAAACGAAATCATTAAAAGCGATGTATGAAGTAGAAACTGTGAAATAAGGAGCTGTGATCTATATGATACAAACGAAAGAAAAAATAAAAGTTATGCGTGCAGAAGACCTTCCTATTCAAATCGGTAAAGAGGTGCAAATGAAAGGTATGTCTTTCGCCCTATTCCGCCTTTCAAATGGCGATATTCGAGCTGTAGAAAATCGTTGTCCTCATAAAAAAGGGCCATTAGCGGAAGGTATTGTATCTGGAGAATTCGTCTTTTGTCCCCTACATGATTGGAAAATTTCACTACTAACAGGTGAAGTTCAAAAACCTGATGACGGTTGTATTCAAACGTATGAAGTAGAAGTTATTGACGGGGATATTTATATATACATGTAATTTAAAAAAGGAAGCCTCCCCTGGCTTCCTTTTAAATAAAAATAGACGAGGTGCGAATATGAACGGATATGTATATTTAGTTGGTGCAGGACCAGGTGATGAAGGGCTTATTACAAAAAAAGCGATAGAGTGCTTAAATCGTGCAGATATCGTCTTATATGACCGCTTATTAAACCCTTCCTTTCTTAATTATACAAAAGAAACATGTGAACTTATTTATTGCGGAAAAATGCCAAAGAATCATACTATGCGTCAAGAAATGATTAACTCACACCTCCTTCAATTTGCGAAAGAAGGAAAAATCATAGTCCGCTTAAAAGGCGGAGATCCATCTATTTTTGGCCGTGTTGGTGAAGAAGCAGAAACTTTAGCATCAGCAAATATTCCATATGAAATTGTACCAGGTATTACATCTAGCATCGCCGCTAGTATCTATGCAGGTATTCCCCTCACCCACCGTGACTACAGTAATAGTGTCACTTTATTAACCGGACATGCAAAAGGTCCTTTAACCGATCATGGAAAATATAATTCATCTTACAATAGCGACACGATTGCCTACTACATGGGTATAAAAAACTTACCTACAATTTGTGAAAACTTACTACAAGCAGGAAAAAAAGAAGATACGCCAGTAGCAGTCATTGAATGGGGTACAACTGGTAAACAGCGCGTTGTCACAGGGACACTGTCTACCATTGTTTCTATTGTCAAAAACGAAAATATTTCTAATCCTTCTATGACAATTATTGGTGATGTCGTTTCCTTACGGGATCAGATCGCTTGGAAAGAACGTAAACCATTACACGAGAAAAAAGTTTTATTTGCATCTGCAACGAATAAAACAAGTTCAATGAAGCAAAAGTTACAAGAAGCCGGTGCAGAAATATATCAAATTCCTACTTTCAAAAAGGTAGAATACACATTAACACTTGAACAAATCAATGAAATTTTTAACGTTAATCGTCTTGTTTTTTGTTCAGCTGAAAGTGTAGAAATATTGATGCAATCATGTAGTAAACACCAAAAAGATATTCGTTCTTTACAAGCGCAACTACAACATATGAACGTTGCCACTCAAGAAAAACTTATGCAATATGGGCTACTAAGTAAACAAGCAGAGTTCTCTTCCAATACAACAGTTTATTTAGGACGAAACATTAACCGAATTGCTTTTATACAAGAAAAAATTGGTGCTGGTTCCTATATGATGACTCATGAGTACACAATTGATCATCGCTTCGATGAAATTCATTCACGTATGCTTTCTGAATTCTCATGGGATAGCATTGTATTTGAAGGTCGTGCTTCTATTGATACGTTTCTAGCAGAAATAAAACGCCTTGGCTTTATCGATATTCTTACTCTCCCATTCTCGTATACCGACGTTCCAACTTTATACTATGCAAATAAAGTTGGGTTTCATAACGTAGATCATCAATTACAAGAAACTCTTATGAAGAAAGACATGGTGAGACAATGAAAGGAATTGTATATGTTGGACATGGGAGCCGGCTACAAGAAGGTAATGAACAATTCATTCAATTTATTCAATCTGTTATGAAAGAGCGAAACGAAAGAATTCAAAAAATAGCTTTTCTAGAACTAACGACACCTACTATTTCGGATGCAGTTACAGAAACGATAATAGAGGGAGTAACTGAAATAATGATTGTACCTGTTTTATTATTTGCAGCAGCTCACTATAAACGTGATATTCCTTTTGAAATAGAACAACTACAAAAGAAATATCCACAAATAACATTTTCAGTTGTACCTCCTTTTAGTACACATCCACATATGGTGGAACTTGTAGTGAAAAGAATACGTGAAGCTATGCCAATGCAAAATAGTAGTATTTTACTCGTAGGACGAGGCAGTAGTGATACACAACCGATACATGAGTTACAACTAATCGGAGCAGCTGTCCAACGAAAACTTGGTATGCCAGTATCCTGTTCCTTTTTAACGAAAGGAACTCCCTCTTTTACTGCTGAGCTCAAGGATATACCATCGACTGCGTCCCATGTATATGTCATGCCATACCTTCTCTTTACCGGATTATTACTTCAAAAAATTGAATTGCATACAAAAAAATACAATCATGTTACGACTTGTAACTGTCTTCAGTTTGATACATATATGAAACTAACATTGTTAGAACGAATGGAGGAATGCATATATGTATAACATGTACCCTCTTATGTTTAATCTACAAAATAAAGTGGTTGTTATCATTGGTGGAGGTAAAATTGCATATCGAAAAGCGTCTGGATTAAAAGATACAGGCGCTTTCGTCACTGTTGTCAGTCCAGAAATTTGCGAGGAAATGAAGGAACTTTCTTATATTACTTGGAAGCAAAAAGCTTTTAGTAATGATGATATTAAAGATGCTCACCTTATTTATGCAGCTACAAATCAACACGCTGTAAATATGATGGTCAAACAGGCCGCTCATGATTTCCAGTGGGTTAACGTTGTAAGTGATGGTACAGAATCATCTTTTCACACACCTGGCGTTATAAGAAATAATGAATATGTTGTCACTATTTCAACTTCTGGTAAAGATCCATCATTTACGAAGCGTTTGAAGCAAGAACTAACATCTATATTGCCTAAACTTATAAAAAAGATTTCTCGTACACATAAATTGTAATCTATTTCTTAGTTAAAATAGTAATTACCTTTGGACAAACGTTTTTTAGGGGACGTTTGTTCTTTTTGTTGTAGTTCCGTTCTTTTATTTCACAAGCAATCTATGAAGAAAATAAATGGTGTTTGCAACTTGTAAACAAATAAATTTCATGACAAGTGTAACATTACGAGCAACTCTTTCTATTCAGTTTTTATATTGGATATTCATTCAACCAAATTAGCGCTTGTTCATAATCATCAAAAAACTCCACGGATTCTTTTGTATTGGATTGTTGCAAATACTTCAGTATCTCTCCTTCTTCAAGAAGAAATGCAATTGCCTTACTATGATTCAAAATGGTTTCATTGAAGAACTTATCTTTCCATACTTTTTGAACAGAAAAATGATTTGGGGTATACCCTTTTCTATCCACCAACAATTTGTATTTCCGACCCTCAGAAATAAATTGCTGACAAACCTGCTCAAAATCATTAAACCATTCATACACATCCTCTGTATTAATCTGGCCAATTAGATGGGTAACAATCAAATCTCCTGAAACTATTGTGCTGATATTCTGTTTACTCAACTTTTAATCATCTCCCTTAGTGGCAATTATGCATAAAATTCTTACTTGACACTCCCACCCCATCGCTATCACCCTAAGCTCATATAACTTTAATTATAAGCGAGATTGTGTCTTTTTTCGCAAGTCTATATGTAAATACTTTAAAGATTTCCTTAACTAATCTGCCCTTTAATTGAATAACTTTTGACATCTTCATTTTAAAAGCACATTCTTATAGAAAATAAGCGTTTATTGAGAGATCAATAAAAACATGTTGAAGCCTATTACTAAAAGAACCATCCCAAAATACTTTGGGATGGTTCTTTTTCCTTATTAATGATTCTTTAACATCACTAACAGCTTTTCTTGACTATACATCCACACTGTAATGATTAAACAAGCAAGTGCGACTTCTGATAATGCCATAAATCCAATTGCATAATGGCCTGTTAGTTGGAATAGTAATGTTAAAATTAGGGGCGGGAAGAACCCTCCTAGTCCACCTAAAGCTGAAACGAGTCCATTTACAATACCTGCTTGTTCTGAGAAGTACATTGGAACGAGTTTAAAGATTGTACCATTACCAATGCCTGCACAAAATGCGACTAGTAAGCAACCAAATGTATACACGTTCATACTAGGCATGAATGATAAAATAATACCTGAAAGTGTTAAACCGATAAATACGAAGATTAATATTTTAAATGGATTAAACTTATCGCCGAGCCAACCACCAATCGGACGCATAATTGTTGCGAGTACGATGAATCCTGCAGTTCGCATACCAGCATCTACTTTCTCTAATCCGAAGTGAGATACTAAAAAGTTTGGTAAGTATACTGTAAATGCGACAAATGATCCGAATGTTAAAAAGTAAAAGATACATAAAAACCAAAGTTTCTCATTTTTATATACACCTTTTATTTGTTCCATTAATGGTGTATTCACCTTTTTCTCCCTACGATCACCTAATAAAAAGTTCATAAGTGCAAATGCTGCAAGTAAAACTAAATAACATTGTACTGTCGTTCTCCAGCCAACTGAAGTTGCGATAACAGGCGCTAAAAATGAAGTAATTGCTGTTCCGGCGTTACCGACACCGTAAATACCATTTACAAAACCATGACTCTCTTTCGGAAAGTATTTTGGTAAAGAAGTTACTCCTACAGAGAATACAGCACCACCGATTCCTACAAATAATCCACCAATAATTAAATCCATCATAGAATTGGCAACACTAATATAAAAGACAGGAAGTAATAATAGAATAAAACTAATAAAGAATAATTTTCTTGCTCCGAAACGATTTGTCCAATAACCAATTGGAATGCGAAGAACAGAACCTAAAATAACGGGTACTGCTGTGACCATAGAAATTTGCCCCGCAGTTAATGGGATATCCACTTTAATATAAGGCATTAATGATGATAAAATGACCCATACCATAAAACCTATAATTAGATTAGAAGTTTGTAAACTTAATTGAAAATTAGGACTTTTCATCCTGTTCCCTCCTATGTATGCATAGTTATATTCATTCTCTCCAGCCTAATCACGTCGTAACATGATTAGGTCGAAAAGAATCAACCACCACTTACTGGCGGAATCATCGCCACAGTATCACCAGTTTGAATGATGTCATTCTCATTTGCATACTCTTCATTTATAGCCACCATGATTTCATTTGAAATCGCTACGTTGTATTTCTTAATGAGTACCTTCTTTAGTTCAGCAACTGTAATATTTTCACAATCGATTTGTAATGCTGGCTTACTTACTTCTTCTTGTAAATGTGCAAATAATAGTACTTCAATCATATTCTCATCTCCTCTTCAGGCTCACCATTCTCATATGCTACATTCTCTAACTGATCACCAACCCATGATTCACCATCTTCCCAAAATTCTTTCTTCCAAATTGGAACGATTTGTTTTATACGCTCCATAATATATTCGTTCGCCTCATAGGCTGCTTTCCGATGTGGTGTAGAAACAGCGACGACAACAGCAAGATCAGAAATTTGTAATGTACCAATGCGATGTGTAATGGCGACAAATGTCCCAGGCCACCTCTCTCCTACTTCAGTACCAATTCTCTCAAGTTGTTTTTCTACCATTGTTTTATATGCTACATACTCTAAATGTAGCGTACGACGCCCTTTCGTAAATTCTCTAACAGTACCAACGAAAGTAGTAACTGCGCCACACTCACGACGAATTACTTTGTTTGTAACTTCCTCAATTGAAATAGGTGTATCAATTACTTCATAATACGTATGTGTCATTTTGCACCTCTTATCTTTGTATAAGTTAGCAATCTATTTTCTATTATTTATATGATCGAAGCGGTTCATCCCACGGCCACTCACTTCCGACGTTTGATTCTAATAACAGTACCGAAACGATTATTCCGGCTTCAAATCCTCTCGTTCCCCCCGGCAAAACGATAAATGCATTCGCTTCTGCAAGTGAAGAAATTGCGCTAGATTTATCTAAACCAACTGGTGTAACTTGTAATTGACCATCTACAAATTCCACTCTCCCTCTTACAAAACGAGTAAACGGATTTGCTTTCGAAAAGTCTTTTTGTAAAATTGCTTCTGCACGATAAATGTGTGGATCTTTCCTATGCAAATATGTTCCAATGACTGGTCGAACATATAACTCACATCCGACATAACAAGCAGAAGGATTACCAGATAAACCAAATAGTAGTTTTCCTTCTACCTCAGCTACAGTTGTCACACTTCCTGGTCGCATCGCTATTTTGTTAAAAAGTATATTAGCTTGTAACCTCTTATGAATAGCAGGTAAATAGTCATAATCTCCTACCGAAACGCCACCAGTTGTAATTAAAATATCGACTTCTTTCATCGCTTTTTTTACAGTGTTATAACACGTCTCTAAATCGTCAGCGAATTGCCCATAATACTGTACAACTCCGCCGGCTCGTTCAATTTGAGCAGCAATCATATAAGAGTTACTATTTCGAATCTTCCCTAGCTTTAATTGTTCATGTACTTCAAGCAGTTCGCTTCCTGTTGTTACAATTCCAATAACCGGCTGTTTTATAACATGTACGGAACTATAACCAAACGTAGCAAGAAGCGCTGCTACTCCAGGATTAATAACAGTCCCTTTTTTCACAAGGATGCTATTTTGGTTTACATCTTCTCCTTTAAAAGAAATGTTATCGCCAGAAGAGAAAGAGCGTTTTAATACCATATAAATCTTTTCGTTTTCTTCAAATCCTTCCGTTAGCTCTAACATAACAACCGCATTACACCCTTCCGGAATTGCGGCACCTGTCATAATACGGACAGCTTGAAATTCTTTCACTTCTTCTGTAAAAACAAAGCCTGCTCCAATTTCGCCAATTACTTCAAATTGAATGGGGTTACTACTACTCGCTTCTTTTGTATCTTCCGCTCGAATCGCAAACCCGTCGTATGGAGAGCGATCAAAATGCGGAACATCATGATCTGCAATAACATCTTCTCCAAGTGTTCTACCGTAGCTTTCTATAAGAGAAACCTTTTCCATTTCACCTTGGTAGGCATATTTCATTACACGAGCAACTGCTTCTGCTACTGGAATTGGTATACGTTTATCTAACATTCTTTTTCACCTCGTTTTAATAAGGAAAAAACGATTTTTCTGTTCATCCTATATATTTGGCGTATAATCGTTTTGCTATTTTCACATCATTTGTCCCATGAATAAATGCCCTACCGTCTATAAATAAAACAAAACGATATTCATCAACTAGAAATGATAGTAAGTAAGGCGTTTTTTTGACATGTACACTTTTTTGTAATCGTTTTTGAATTTCGGTTAAATTAAGATTTCTCTTTATTCCTGAACGGATTTGAACTGTATTCCGTCCGCATAACACTTCCGTTTTCATTTGCGCTTCAAATATTAAGCTTGGATACGTTCGTGATTTCCCACAAGAAGGACATGTACTTTTCTTCTGTCTATTTACTTTTAATGAGAGATATTGATTGTTCCAAATATCAAATGACAACATCGTCCCTCTTAATGATTCATAATCACCCACCAATATTTTCATCGCCTCTGTAACTTGGTGAGCAACGACCATTTGTACAGCTGGCTGAATGATTCCGGCTGTATCGCATGTTGCACCGCCCATAGGATGATCCATTAGACAGCGAAAACATGGTGTTTTCCCAGGAAGAATTGTATACGTTACACCGTAACTCCCAATACATCCGCCATATATCCAAGGTATATTTTCTTTTTGTGAAATGTCATTTATAAGTAGACGCGTATCGAAATTGTCAGTCGCATCTAATATGAGATCCACATCTTTTGTTAACTCTTCTATTTCTCGCATTGTGACATCTGTTACAACTGGTACAATTTCCACTTCAGAATTAATCTTTCTTACATGTTCTGCTGCTGCAATTGCTTTTAGTTTACACTGCTGCGCATCTTCTTCTGTATATAACTGCTGCCGCTGTAAATTACTCCATTCGACGTAGTCACGATCAGCAATTGTCAATTTCCCAATTCCCATCCTAGCAAGTGCTTCTGCATTCGCAGCTCCTAGCGCACCCGCACCGATTAGGAGCACATGCTTTTCTCTTATTTTTCTTTGTCCCATTTCACCAATTCCAGAAAACAACACTTGTCTTGAATAACGCTCTTGCATAAGAAATCCTCCTTTCACTATCCACCAATGTAAGACATTTCAACTTTTGGACGTTTACTTGTATTCTCAACCGTTCTTTCATCTGAATATCGATCTGTTCTATATCGCCATGTATCATTTAAAATTTTTAATAGTGATGCATCAGAAATATTTTCTCGAAGAAGCGTTCGCAAATCCGTTCCTTTCGCTCCAAATAGGCATGTGAAAAACTTGCCGTCTGCCGAAATACGAGCTCTCGTACAAGAAGAACAAAATGACTCAGAAACAGAAGTAATAAATCCAACTTCTGCATTACTCCCTACATATCGATACAATTTCGCAACCTCTCCAAAATAACGAGGCTGAGCGGGCTCAATTGGATATACACGATTAATTTTCTCTATTAATTGTTCCTTCGTAATGACTTCTTCAAAATTCCATCCGTTTGTACTGCCTACATCCATAAACTCAATGAAACGGAGCTGAATTTCTTTTTCTTTAAAATAACGCGCCATATGAAGAATTTGACTATCATTCATCCCTTTTTTTACGACCATATTTACCTTTACTTCTAATCCAGCAGCATTTGCTGCTTCTATTCCTTTCAGTACAGGTTTTGTACTTACATTTCTTCCGTTAATTTTTTTGAAGACATGGTCCTCTATCGCATCTAAACTAATATTTACACGTTTTAATCCCGCGTCTTTTAGCGCCTTAGCTTGTTTTGCTAAATGAATTCCGTTTGTTGTGAGTCCAATATCTTTTAAGCCTTCTAGATTTGTAAGTCTTGCAATTAACTTCGGTAAGTCTTTACGCAATAAAGGTTCACCGCCAGTAAGCCTAATTTTATTAACTCCCATACTTATAAATAATCTCGCTAACCTTTCTATTTCATTAAATGTTAATAAACACTCTTCCTGTAAAAAAGCATAATCAGGTCCGAACACTTCAGTAGGCATACAATATATGCACCTAAAATTACAACGATCAATAACTGAAATGCGTAAATCTTGAAGTGGCCGCTTTAAAGAATCTTTCATATTCTCGTGCATCTCTATCCCTTCTTTTCTGCTGCAATCCTTAGTAAGCTTTCATTTTTTTATTTGCCTTCATTATAAAAAAGAAGCTACATATTCAATGTGACTTTTCTCACATCACTTTCCCCATTCAAAAAATTTTCACAAATCCGTTCGCATTTTGTTCACATCTTTAGCCACTCCTCCTTACGGTCATTGAAATTTCAATTTATTTTTAAATAGCTCTTGCATTTTCATCATACTTACACTCAAAATAGGAAATGTATTGCTTATAAGAAGAAAGGTGATCACTGTGGCAAACAGTATGACATTATCTCAAGATTTAAAAGAATTACTTGCATCTGTTGAATATAAAATGCAGATAAAAAAAGGTAGTTTTATTTTTCAAGAAGGTATGGAGGCAACAGAACTCTATATCATTCACTCAGGGAAAGTACAAATTAGTAAACTTAGTGCTGACGGACAAGAATTAACACTTCGAATTTGTTCGGAATATGACATTATTGGAGAATTAACATTGTTCACGGATAATGCAAAATATTTATTAAACTCAAAATGTCTTGAAGATGTTGAAGTAGGTGTAATAAAACGTGAAGCGTTAGAAAAAGCATTACTCCAAAAACCCGCTCTTGTATTTGAATTTATGAAATGGATTAGTGAACATTTAAGAAGAATGCAAACGAAGTTCCGAGATTTAGTATTACACGGCAAAAAAGGTGCCCTGTACTCTACTCTTATACGAATGACAAATAGTTACGGTGTATTAAAAGAAAATGGTATTCTCATCGATTTACCATTAACGAATCAAGAACTCGCTAATTTCTGTGCAACTTCACGTGAAAGTGTAAATCGAATGTTAAATGAATTAAAAAAGCAAGGTACAATTTCAATTCATAAAGGAAAGATTACAATCCACGATTTACAATTTTTAAAATGTGAAATTGCTTGTGAAGATTGCTCTGCTTCTGTTTGTAGCATTGATTAGCATCTTATTTAGATGCTAATCTTTTTTCAATTTAAACTACTTATTAACGTTTATTGCCTATGTAAACAAAAACGAGGCCTTCCATATTAGACCTCGTTTCGTTTTAACCATTAGCTCCTATCCGTTTACAGCAGTATTATTTTTTCAACTCATTAGGAATACGTCTTCTGTAAATCACATAACTACGGCTTACATATTTAATTGGGGCACTAAATACATGTACAAGTCTTGTAAATGGCCACACTGCGAAAAGCCCCATCCCTGCGAGAATGTGAATTTTAAACCATATTGGTACTTCCATCATATATTCAACTTTCGGTTGGAAAATAAAGAGACTTCGGAACCAAGGGCCAATCGTTGTACGATAATCAAATCCTTTTGAATCGATATTTAAAAATGTTGAAGAAAGTCCTGCTAGCATTACGATAAGTAATAAAATAAGCGCAATATAATCTCCCTTTGTACTCGTTGCAATGATACGTTTTACAGTTACGCGGCGGTACGTTAATATAATTAAACCGATAATAGAAGCAACACCTGCCGGAAGTCCGAAACTAATTGCTACTACATGGTACACATGCTCAGAAATACCTACTGAACGGTATACAGCTTCTGGAATTAAAATCCCCATAACATGACCGCCAATTACGAACATGATCCCAAAGTGAAATAATAGACTTCCGAGTCGGAGCATTTTCTTTTCTAATAGTTCACTAGATTTTGATGTCCATCCAAATTGATCATAGTTGTATCTAAAAATATGTCCACCGATAAAGATTGCAAAAATGATATAGGGAAACAATACCCATAGAAATTGATCCATCATTTTAACAACTCTCCTTTCTAATTTGTCTGTACACCCCATGTTTCGATAGCGAGTAGAACAGCCGCAAGAATTGGTTCATACATACTGTCTGCTTCTTTTAATTGAACGTGTAACGCTTGTATATTCTCCGTGTATTTACTCATAATTGGTTCACTGTCTATCTCATTTGCATTTGCAAAGAACTCAAGCAATAGCGGTAAATAATCAGGTAATTCTTTATCTGTTACTTCAAAACCAGATTTTTTATAATGCTGTTTTAACTCCAGTAATTCAATACCTCTTTCTCTTTGTTCACCAGTGTTCATATAAGTAAGATACATATTTGTTTTCTTACCAAAATCGAATGTATATACGTAACTATCAATGAGTTGATCATTCGTTTTATCTAGCGCTTGCTTTATAAAGGCTGTAAGTGACGCTTTAACGTCTTCCTGTTCTATTGTTTCAACCTCTTCTTGCAATTCAGTTACAGCTTCTCTCCACCCTAGTTCAGGATAGGAGAGAAGAAAAGAAGAACAAGAAAAAGCTGTTTGTAAACTTTGTCTCATAATTTTCTGCCCCCTTTATTTAAGAAATTGTCATACAAGAGCCTGGACCACCTGTGAATGATAAACCACAGCTTCCTTGTTCGCTATATAAATCTGCCACTTGTTCACGGTGAGATGTCGGGATAACGAAGCGATCTTTATATTTCGCAATGGCAAGAAGACGATACATATCTTCTACATCCTGTTTCGTTAAACCAAGTTCTTTTAATACAGCTTCATTTGGCTCTTTATTAATTTGCAGTGCTCTCATATATGTTCGCATAACAGCCATTTTTTTCAATGTAAGACGAATGTGTGATTCATCCCCTGTAGTGAGTAAATTCGCTAAATATTGAATTGGAATACGCATATTATCAATTGCAGGGAAAACCTCTTCTGCTTGCCAGTTACTACCTTTCCCTTCCACCATGTTCATAATTGGGCTAAGCGGAGGGATATACCAAACCATCGGCATTGTACGATACTCCGGGTGAAGAGGCAGAGCAATTTTCCAATCGATAATCATTTTATAGATAGGTGACTGTTGTGCTGCTTTAATCCATTCTTCAGGAATGCCTTGTTTTTTCGCTTCAGCTGCTATTTCTGGATCATTTGGATCTAGGAAAACAGTAAGCTGCGATTCATATAAATCTTTTTCGTCTTCAACAGAAGCTGCTTCTTTTACTTTATCAGCGTCATATAGCATTACTCCAATATACCTGATACGTCCTACACATGTTTCTGAACAAATTGTTGGCATACCAGCTTCAATACGTGGGAAGCACATTGTACATTTTTCAGCTTTATTCGTTTGCCAGTTAAAATACACTTTTTTATATGGACAAGATGATACGCAGAATCTCCATGCGCGACATGCATTTTGATCTACAAGAACAATTCCATCTTCTTCACGCTTATACATCGCACCAGATGGACAAGATGATACGCAAGATGGATTCATACAATGTTCACATATGCGTGGTAAATACATCATAAAGACGTTTTCAAAATCTGTTTTAATTTCTTCTTCCATTTTCTTTACGTTTGGATCTTGCAATCCAGTTATATGTCCGCCTGCTAAGTCATCTTCCCAGTTTGGACCCCATTCAATTTTGTCGATAAATTCGCCTGTAATTGCTGATTTCGGACGAGCAACTGGCTGATGCTTACGCTGCGGACTATTTGTTAACGTTTCATAATCATAGTTCCAAGGTTCAAAGTAATCATCAATCGTTGGTTGATCTGGATTGTGGAAAATATTCATAAGACGTTTCATTTTCGAACCGGATTTTAGCTGAATTTCACCATTTTTCAATTCCCAGCCGCCTTTATATTTCTCCTGATCTTCCCATTGTTTCGGATAACCAATACCTGGTTTCGTTTCTACGTTATTGAAATACATATATTCAGCACCTGGACGATTTGTCCAGGTGTTTTTGCATGTTACGCTACAAGTATGACAGCCGATGCATTTATCTAGGTTCATTACCATTCCGACTTGTGCTTTAATCTTCAAGCCAATCTACCTCCTTCAGTTTACGGATTACAACATTTAAATCACGCTGGTTCCCAGTTGGACCATAATAGTTAAATCCATAACTTAATTGACCATATCCACCAATCATATGTGTCGGTTTTACGTGAATTCGAGTTGGACTATTATGCGTTCCCCCGCGATTACTTGTTAATTTCGTACCAGGTACGTTAATGTGACGATCTTGCGCATGATGCATAAATGCCATTCCTCTCGGTATACGGTGCGTTACAACAGCACGCGCTACAACAACACCGTTACGATTAAAGCACTCAATCCAATCATTATCTGCAACACCCGCTTCAGCAGCGTCCTCTTTATTCATCCAAACAGTTGGACCACCTCTAAATAGCGTTAACATCGGTAATGAATCGAAGTACATACTATGAATCGACCACTTATTATGCGGTGTTAAATAGTTTAATGTAATTTCTTTCCCTTCTACTTCAGGTCGTGATTTACGGAACGGTTTATGTTGCAGAATTGGTTTAAATGTTGCCATCGTTTCACCAAATTCTTTCATCATGTCATGGTCTAAGTAGAAAGATTGTCGACCAGTTATCGTTCTCCAAGGGATGAGACGTTCCACATTTGTTGTAAACGGTGAGTAACGTCGTCCACCTTTTTCTGAACCTGTAAAGGCCGGAGAAGTAATTACTGTTTTCGGTTGTGCTGTAATTTGTTCGAATGTAAAGCATTCTTCTTCACGTTCTTCTGCTAAATCACGTAGTTTTAAATCTGTTTGTTTTTCAAGTGCTTCCCATGCTTTTACTGCCATATGACCGTTTGTTGTAGAAGATAGTGTTAATACCGCTTCAGCAGCATTGATTGCTTCTTTAATGTCTGGACAACCTTTCGCGATAGAATCCGTTCGAACGACTCCTAATTTGCTCTTTAATTGCTCATACTCTTTTTCTGCTGACCAAGAGATCCCTTTCGTACCAATCGGTTGTTTTCCGGCATTTGGTCCAAGCGCAGTCATTTTGTCATAAATCGTTTTATAATCCCTTTCAACAACGTGAATTTGTGGCATCGTTTTACCTGGAATCGGTTCACACTCGCCTTTACTCCAGTCTTTAATTTTGCCAAGTGGTTGCGCTAATTCTTGCGGTGTATCATGAAGAAGCGGTGTTGCCACAACTTCTTTCATTGGTTCAAGATCGATTTTCTTCGCTAAATCAGACACTGCTTTAGAAAGAGAAGTGAAAATATCCCAGTCAGAGCGCGCTTCCCACGGTGAACCGATTGCCGGATTAAATGGATGTACAAATGGATGCATATCTGTACTGCTTAAATCGTGTTTTTCGTACCAAGTTGAAGCAGGTAAGACGATATCAGAATACAGTGCTGTTCCAGCCATACGGAAATCTAAATTAATGAGTAAATCAAGCTTCCCTTCTGGCGCTTCTTCATGCCACTTTATTTCTTCTGGTCGTAATGAATCACTGTCGTCATTCATTAACCCGTTTGTTGTACCTAATAAATGTTTTAAGAAATATTCATGTCCTTTACCAGAACTCGAAATTAAATTCGCACGCCATACGAATAAGTTGCGCGGGAAGTTGTTTTTGTTATCTGGATCTTCAATCGCAAATTTCAGTTCTTTTTCTTTTAATTTTTGTGCAACGTATTTTCCGATTTCTTCTTGCGTTGTTGCACCAGCAGCAACAGCCTCTTTATATAATTCAATTCCATTTTTCTCGAATGTTGGATAAGAAGGTAACCAGCCAAGTCGTGCAGCTAATACGTTGTAATCACCGTGATGTTGATAACGAGAGTTACCTTCAACTGGTGATGCTAAATGTCCAACAGGTGTATCTTCATAACGCCATTGATCTGTTACGAAATAGAAGAAGGATGTACCGTTTTGTAATTTCGGTGGACCTTGCCAATCTTTTGCCATCGCGATTGTTTGCCATCCTTCTGCTGGTCTTAATTTTTCTTGACCAACATAATGAGCCCAACCACCGCCGTTTACACCTTGTGCTCCAACGAGAAGAACAAGATTTAAAACGGCGCGATAAATCGTATCAGAGTTAAACCAATGGTTAATACCCGCTCCGACAATTATCATTGAGCGACCATTCGTATCAACAGCATTTTGTGCGAACTCACGAGCGATTTGAATAATAAGCTCACGTTTTACTCCTGTCATTTTCTCTTGCCATGCAGGTGTAAACGGTATATCATCATTGAAGTCTTTCGGTTCTTGTCCGCCAAGCCCTCGGTTCACACCGTAATTTGCTAACGTTAAGTCGTATACAGTTGTAACGAACAATTCGCCCTCTTCTGTCATAACCTTTTTCACTGGAATCGTACGTTCTAATACTTTGTTTCCATCATCAGAGAAGTACGGAATTTGTACAGTTCCAATCGCTTCTTCCATTCCAAGTAAAGAAAGACGTGGATCAATCTTTTCACCTGTTTCTTCATCTTCTAAACGCAAGTTCCATTTCTTTTCATTATCCCAACGTGACCCCATTGTGCCGTGAGGTGTTGCAAAATCATTCGTATTCTCGTTCCAAAGAACAGGTTTCCATTCCCCTAACTTCGTTTCTCGTCCAATATCAGAAGCATTTAAGAACCGATCAGCAACGAATTGATCTCCTTTTTGTTTCAATGTGACAAAGAAAGGAAAATCAGTATATTGCTTCGCATACTTTGTGAAATATTCCACTTGATTATCCACGTAAAATTCTTGTAAGATTACGTGTCCCATTGCCATCGCAAGTGCACCGTCTGTACCTTGTTTCACACTAATCCAATCATCCGCAAACTTTGTTGATTCAGCGAAATCAGGACTGACAGAAACGACTTTCGTTCCTTTATATCGAACCTCTGCTAAAAAGTGTGCATCTGGTGTTCTCGTCATTGGTACATTTGAACCCCATGTCATAATGTAACCAGAGTTATACCAGTCACTACTTTCTGGTACATCTGTTTGATCACCCCAAATTTGAGGAGAAGCTGGTGGTAAATCCGCATACCAATCATAGAAGCTAAGCATCGGTCCACCCATAAGTTGCATAAAGCGACTACCAGCAGCATGACTTAACATCGACATAGCTGGAATTGGTGAAAAGCCAACATTTCGGTCTGGACCGTATTTCATTACTGTGTACAGTAATGAAGCTGAAACGAGTTGTAACACTTCATCCCAATTCGCACGAATGAATCCCCCTTTACCACGCGCCTGCTTATACGTACGTGCCTTTTCACGGTTTTCCACAATGCTTTTCCAAGCCTCTAATGGTGACTCGTTATTTTGCAATTCTTCTTGCCACATATTCCAAAGAACACCACGTACATACGGGTATTTCACACGAAGTGGACTATAAATGTACCAAGAAAAGCTTGCTCCACGTGGGCATCCTCGCGGTTCAAAATCTGGCATATCAGGACCTGTAGTCGGATAGTTAAGCTCCTGCCCTTCCCAAGTTACAATTCCATCTTTCACATATATATTCCAGCTACATGAACCAGTACAGTTCACGCCGTGTGTAGAACGAATTACTTTATCATGCTGCCAACGCTTTCTGTACACATTTTCCCATTCGCGATCTTCATATGTTTCTTGTGTATGATTATCGTTATAACGATCTATTGGCGAAAAATATTTTAAACGTCTCATTAGTGCTGAAGTTTTTTTCTTCATACTGTTCACTCCTTTAATACGTCTCCCTTACATACCCTTACTATAAGAGAGGTTGTAAAATACAGATGTGACATTTCGCACAGTTCAAGAGATTGTCAAAAATTCAGTAGAAAATAAGTTTGTGAGAAAATCTTTTGTTCCGTTGTGAAGATTATGGTTAATCTTAATTATTAGGAGAATGCTATTTTGAGGTATCGACTATTTTGCAAAAGAAAAAGAGTTTTGATATTATTTCAAAACTGCCATAAGGAAAAGAGTATAAATTGTGTGTAAAAAAATTTTTCCCAATGTTATTATTTTATATCGAGTCTGATTTTACATAAAACTACAAATCATTATTTACTGTATTGCCCTTAGTTACGGAAACAATTATACTAGATGTAATCGAAATAAATAATCTGAATATTCTCAGAATTTAAGGTAGAAGTTTTACTATCTACAAATAGAATTAGAAATATGTCCACTAAATTGATTAGAAAACGATAATAACATTAGGAGGATTACGATGCCCCAGCTTGATTCATTACATCCCACTGTAGAAAAAATAATCAATAATATTGAAAAAATAATGGTCGGAAAACGAAAAGAAACCATCTTAGTTTTGACAGCTCTCTTAGCTGAAGGTCATGTGCTATTAGAAGATGTTCCTGGTGTCGGGAAAACAATGCTAGTACGTGCTCTTTCTAAATCCATTGATGCTGATTATAAGCGAATTCAATTTACACCTGATTTATTGCCGTCAGATGTAACAGGAGTTTCTATTTATAATCCGAAAGAGCTCCAATTTGAGTTCAAGCCTGGACCAATTATGGGGAATTTTGTACTTGCTGATGAAATTAATCGTACATCTCCAAAGACACAATCTGCTTTACTTGAATGTATGGAAGAAGGCAATATTACAATAGATGGCATTACAAAGCCTTTACCAAAGCCGTTCTTTGTCATGGCTACACAAAATCCGGTCGAATATGAAGGAACATATTCTCTACCAGAAGCTCAACTCGATCGTTTCTTATTGAAACTAAAAATGGGATATCCTACACCAGAGGAAGAATTTGAAATTTTAAACCGGATGAAAAAAACGAATCCACTCTCTCAATTACAGACCATTACTACAATAGAAGAATTACTTTATTTACAACAAAGCGTACGGGTAGTAAGTATGGACAAAGCAATTAAGCATTACATTGTAAAGCTTGTTAATCAGACTCGTACGTACAGTTCTATACAGTTAGGTGTAAGTCCACGTGGTTCGATTGCTTTAATGAAAGCTTCACAAGCTTATGCATTTATCCATGGCAGGAATTATGTTATTCCAGACGATGTTAAACTTTTAGCCCCTTACGTTTTAGCACATAGACTCATTCTAAAAATGGAAGCAAAATTTGAAGGAATAACTGGCGAACAAGTTATCGCAAAAATCGTTGCACGAACTACCGTGCCTACTCAAAGGACGATGAACCCTTGATGAAACGAATGCTGCGAGCGCTATATCACGTTATGAAGTTATTGCTACTCCCTTTATGCCTAGTCTTAACATTTGTGTACGCTATGTTTCAAGGAGGGTTTGTAAGTTGGTTTTTATTTTACAGCATAATTCCCATTGCTCTTTATTCACTACTACTCCCCTTCTACGCTTTACGGGACGCTGAAGTAAAGCGAATAACAAACCAAAATGGATATGTAGTAGGAGAACAATTTGTAAGCACGATTACAATAAAAAGAAAATTTCCTTTTCCCTTACTTTATTTAGTTATAGAAGATGAACTGCCACCACAATTTATAAGTTGTAAACAAATAAAGATGAATAAGGTAGTACTCTTCCCAGGATTGAAACGAAATATTTCGTTTCAATATGTTATTGACACAATCCCTAGAGGCGAGCACACTTTTTCAAGCGTACGTGTCAAAACCGGCGATTTATTCGGCATGATAGAGAAAGAAGCAACTTTTTCAGTTCCAAATACATTTTTAGTCTATCCCCAGTATGTAGATATAGCGTATCGACAATTGGAAAATCATTTCGAACAAGGAGCGCTTTCAGCAAATATAAATTCAGCAAAAGACTCTACAATCTCTGTCGGTGTCAGAGACTATAAACCTGGTGATCGCTTTTCATGGATTGATTGGAAAGCAACTGCACGAACAAACAATATTATGACAAAAGAGTTTGAACAACAGCGCAGCCATAATATCATGATATTCATAGACAGAAACGAGTCTCCTCTATTCGAATCAGTCGTCACATTTACTGCCTCTATTGTAAGGGCTGTCTTGAAACAAAATTCACCAGCATCATTCGTGTCTATCGGAAAAGAACAAACTATTTTCCCTTTAGACAATGGAGATACGCAGTTACAACAAATCCTTTGTCATTTAGCAAAAGTACAAGCAGACAGTGTATTTCCGCTCTCCCAGAGTGTAGACATGGAACTAAGAAAAATTTATGAGCCCGTCACGGTTATACTCGTGACCAGTAATCTTTCTCCCGATATTCAAAAGGCGGCTGATTGTGCTGCTATAAGAAATAGAAAATGTATGGTTTTTGTCGTGAAAGAAAAAGCGAATCAACTTTCACACCGAGAACTCAGTATACTAGAAACTCTAAAAAAACGACAAATATTTGTAAACACGGTTTATGAAAACCGGTATACAAACGTGTTTTTTGAGGTGAGCAAATGATGATATTACAAGAAAAATACAAGTGGGATACGAACAGATTCTTCATGCATGCATGTGTATTTCTTCTTTTACTAGAATGGCTAAGACCTCTTATAGGTATTACAAATGTAGGTAGATTAGATATTTTCGTAACATTTATAGGAATTTGCTTTGCTCTCTCTTTTTTTCAAACGAGGTGGCAGATTCCTATAAAAATTGTCACAGTCTTATTTATCATTCATTCCCTATATTATAAAAATGCTTTTATAAATCCATCTTGGCTAACAACATTCTTTTCTGATATGTTTCGAAATTCCTCCCTGTTTTTCCAAGGGAATTTACTAGATATTTCCCCAGTTTTTCCGACGGTTTTATTTTTTCTCTCATTTTGGTTTTTGAGTTCTTTCACTTCATTTTGGATTATTCATAAAAAACGTGGGTTTCTATTCCTTGTATTGACTATTATTTATATCGCAACTTTTCATAACTTACATTTATACAATGCAAACTACGCTATTATTCGTACTGTTGTCATCGGCTTTTTTATGCTTAGTCTTCTTCAAGTAGAACGAATAAAAGAACGTGAACACTTACAAAATTATGCTAGAGAAATCTCAAAATTACTTAGACCACTTACAATATTTATCGTATTATTAGCAACCATTGCATACTTTGCTCCAAAATTTGGCCCTCAATGGCCAAACCCAATGGATTTTTTAAAATTCAACACATCTGAAGCAAGTAAAGAACAAAAAGTTTCTACAATTGGGTATGGTTTAGATGACTCGCGATTAGGCGGTCCTTTTAAGGCGGATCCTACAATTGTTTTCACAGCACGAACGCAAAACAAACAATATTGGAGAGTAGAAACAAAAGATTTTTATACAGGAAAAGGCTGGGAAATTTCTGAAAATCCGAAAAAGATTTCTTTTAAAAATAAAAACGACGTCGTAAGCTGGTACGAACAAAATACAAAAATGAAAACGACTGAGGCAACAATTACCATGCAAAAAAGTTACCCTCACCTTACCTATCCAGCAGGATTAGTATCAGTTGAGGCTGCTTCTGATGTATCATACAGTGTTGACCCGTTTTCAGAAAAAATTTATACAATGAATGGAGACTCTTCTACTACTTTACATTCGTATAAAGTAACATATGAGATCCCTGAGTTTTCCATAGAAAACTTGAAAGCTGTAAAAACAAATGAAGGTCAAGAAACAAATCCTTATTTTATGACAAAGTACACACAACTTCCCAAGTCATTACCACAGCGCGTAAAAGACTTGGCTGTCAATCTTACAAATGATAAAGACAACCGATATGATAAAGTATTAGCTATTGAAAATTACTTTACAGACAACTCTTTTACATACGAATCAACGAATGTCTTATTCCCTGCCAAAAGCCAAGATTATGTAGATCAATTCCTTTTCGATACAAAAAGCGGCTACTGTAATAATTTTTCGACGTCTATGATTGTACTACTTCGTTCTGCCGGGATTCCTGCTCGCTGGGTAAAAGGCTATACAGAAGGAACTCTTGACAATACACTTGCCTCTGCAGAAGGTGAGGATGTTTATACAATCACGAACGATAACGCACACTCTTGGGTCGAAGTATATTTCCCAGGATACGGATGGATTCCATTCGAACCAACAAAAGGATTTACTAATCCCTATAATTTTATAAATAATACGCCTGCTCCTATTTCACAAAATAGCGAAGCAAATAATTCTAATAACACGCAAATACAACAACGAAATAATGAAGCAAAACTTAAAAGTTTAATAGAAAATACAGAAGAAGCTTCTACTAAAAAGGTCACAAATTCTCAAACTAGTTTTTCTTGGTGGTACATATTCCTCTCTACGATACTAATTAGTATTATGGGATACATTCTCTTCACCACTAGAATGATATGGAGGACATTTCTTATTATTCATTTCTATAAATACCGAAAAAATGATGCTGTTTATCAAAAAGCTTACGGTGCACTTTTAAAACAATTTGCGAGAATTGGCATACCACGGGGTGAAAGTCAAACATTCCGAGAATACGCTCTCCATATCGATACACTTTACAACTCGGCCGATATGCAACAACTTACTGCCAGTTATGAGAACGCTATGTATAAACAGGGGCAGGCTGCAGCAGAATGGAAGAAATCCGTACACTTATGGGAAGTGCTTATGGAAAAAGCAGGTTCTCTACCTAAATCAGATGGCGTTGATACAGTTATTTAATCTTGAAAATGTGAGTTTAAAGAAAACGTCTCAAAGAACTACATTGTTCTTTGAGACGTTTTTTAATAAAGTGAAACTCCTAATTATTCTCCAAGTACCTTCTCAATCTCAACCTCTAAATCTACCGGCTTCGTCTGTGGCGCAAAACGCCCTACTACTTTCCCGTCTTTTCCAATTAAAAACTTCGTAAAATTCCATTTCACTGCTTTCATACCGAGTAAACCTGGTGCTTGTTCTGTCATGTATGTATATAAAGGATGAGCCTTATCACCTTTCACATCAACCTTTGCAAACATTGGGAAGTTTACACCGTAGTTTAATTCACAAAAACTAGTAATGTCCGCTTCTGTACCTGGTTCTTGTCCTCCGAATTGGTTACAAGGGAATCCGAGTATTTCAAGTCCTTGGTCTTTATATTTATCATACACCTCTTGTAATCCTTTATATTGCGGTGTGAAACCACATTTACTAGCTACATTTACAATAAGAAGTGCTTTTCCTTCGTAATCTTTTAACGATTTTTCTTCACCGGTAATTGTTTTAGCTGAAAAATCATAAACTGTCATTGTCTTTGCCCCTCTCTTCACTATCATTCTATGTTTATACTATACTACATTCGTGAATATACATCTCTTATTACGTACTTATAAGATATAATGATAACGCTTTATTTCCGTTCAAAATTCGACACATACTACT
>NZ_JBEUTW010000084.1:0-4751 GCF_040492675.1 Bacillus sp. AP50 | reverse complement strand
ATAGTATAGAAAATATTTAATTCTTATTTTTATTAAAAAAGTATGAATCCCAGATTTACTGGATTTTGATTGTAACTAAGAACATATAAAAGTTCACTGTTATTTATAGGAGAGTCTGTTTGTTTTTATATCTTATGTATTTCACCCTGCATAAAAAAATATTTCTCAACATTTTATTTGTTGAAAAAAGATTGAATATTCGTATTATAACGAATATTATGTTGTTATCGGCAAAAAACGATAATTTGCAGACACTGGGGAGGAAATACATTGAAAAAGAAAAAGAAATTAAAACCATTAGCGGTATTAACAACAGCAGCAGTACTAAGTAGTACGTTTGCTTTTGGAGGTCACGCAGCGTATGCTGAGACACCAACATCATCTCTACCAATAGATGAGCACTTAATACCGGAGGAGCGTTTGGCTGAAGCGCTAAAACAACGGGGGGTAATTGATCAATCTGCATCACAAGCTGAGACTTCAAAGGCTGTCGAAAAATATGTTGAGAAAAAGAAAGGGGAAAACCCTGGGAAAGAAATCTTAACAGGAGATAGTCTTACGCAAGAAGCCTCTGACTTTATGAAAAAAGTAAAAGATGCAAAAATGAGGGAAAATGAACAGGCGCAGCAGCCTGAAGTAGGCCCAGTAGCTGGACAAGGTGCAGCATTGAACCCTGGGAAATTAAATGGAAAAGTACCTACTACATCAGCGAAGCAAGAAGAATACAATGGAGCTGTTCGAAAAGATAAAGTACTTGTTTTACTTGTAGAATTTAGCGATTTTAAGCATAACAATATTGATCAAGAGCCAGGATACATGTATTCTAAGGACTTTAATCGTGAACATTATCAAAAAATGTTATTTGGTGATGAACCATTTACTTTATTTGATGGATCGAAAATTAACACATTTAAGCAATATTATGAAGAACAATCTGGTGGTAGCTATACAGTTGATGGGACTGTAACAGAATGGCTTACTGTTCCAGGAAAAGCATCAGATTATGGTGCTGATGCGGGTACTGGGCATGATAACAAGGGGCCTTTAGGACCAAAAGATTTTGTGAAAGAAGCATTAAAAGCAGCGGTAGCAAAAGGAATCAATTTAGCAGACTATGACCAATTTGATCAATACGATCAAGATGGTGATGGAAATAAAAATGAGCCAGATGGCATTATTGATCATTTAATGGTTGTACATGCTGGCGTTGGTCAAGAAGCTGGCGGCGGTAAATTGAAAGATGATGCGATTTGGTCACATCGTTCAAAACTAGGTTCAAAACCATATGCAATTGATGGCACGAAATCTTCTGTTTCGAACTGGGGCGGAAAGATGGCTGCATATGATTATACAATCGAGCCTGAAGACGGAGCAGTTGGTGTGTTTGCACATGAGTATGGCCATGATTTAGGCTTACCAGATGAATATGATACAAAGTACTCAGGACAAGGTGAACCTGTTGAGTCATGGTCTATTATGAGTGGTGGTAGCTGGGCTGGAAAAATTGCAGGAACAGAGCCAACGAGTTTCTCGCCACAAAATAAAGAGTTTTTCCAAAAGAATATGAAGGGGAACTGGGCGAATATTCTTGAAGTAGATTATGACAAACTTAGCAAAGGAATCGGTGTTGCAACATATGTAGATCAAAGTACTACAAAATCTAAACGACCTGGAATTGTTCGTGTTAACTTGCCGGACAAAGATATAAAAAATATCGAATCAGCGTTTGGTAAGAAGTTCTATTACAGTACAAAAGGAAATGACATTCATACAACACTTGAGACACCAGTATTTGACTTAACAAATGCAAAGGATGCTAAGTTCGATTATAAGGCATTTTACGAACTTGAAGCGAAGTATGATTTCCTTGACGTATATGCGATTGCAGAAGATGGAACGAAGACACGCATTGATAGAATGGGTGAAAAAGATATAAAAGGCGGCGCGGATACAACTGATGGTAAGTGGGTTGATAAATCATACGATTTAAGCCAATTCAAAGGAAAAAAAGTAAAACTGCAATTTGAGTACTTAACAGATATTGCAGTAGCTTATAAAGGATTTGCGTTAGATAATGCAGCCTTAACTGTAGATGGAAAAGTTGTTTTCTCTGATGATGCAGAAGGTCAGCCTGCAATGACGTTAAAAGGCTTTACTGTGTCTAACGGATTTGAACAGAAAAAACATAATTACTATGTAGAGTGGAGAAATTACGCTGGTTCTGACACTGCGTTACAATATGCACGTGGCCCAGTATTTAATACAGGAATGGTTGTATGGTATGCGGATCAAAGCTTTACAGATAACTGGGTAGGCGTTCATCCAGGTGAAGGGTTCTTAGGAGTAGTAGATTCTCATCCAGAGGCAATTGTAGGGACATTAAACGGACAACCTACTGTGAAGAGCAGTACGCGTTATCAAATTGCCGATGCGGCATTCTCATTTGATCAAACGCCAGCATGGAAAGTAAATTCACCAACACGCGGTATCTTTGATTATAAAGGATTACCAGGAGTGGCAAAATTTGATGATTCTAAGCAATACATCAACAGCGTTATTCCTGATGCAGGACGTAAGTTACCGAAGCTAGGACTGAAGTTTGAAGTGGTAGGCCAAGCTGAAGACAAGTCTGCAGGTGCAGTTTGGCTTCATCGATAAAATAAGGTAAAAAGAAGAGAAGCTGCGATAAGTCGGTGAAACTGACTGATTGCAGCTTTTTTCTTCTTGTGAAAAAACTCGCTGTTTTTTATGTACTTATTGGAAAAATATGAAGTTTCTTTGATACATAAAATGCTCCGTCTGTCCAATTATAGAAGCTATTTTGGACGTAAGAAATTTGTAAGTAATGAGTAAGAAAAAAGAGATTTTCATAGTATAAAATATTTATTATAGCTACTTTTAACACCTGATACTAATAGTGTGCTATAATATGAATTAGCAACAAAAAGGAAAGGAATTAGAACAATGACCTTAGAAAATACTAAAAATTTAAAAAAACAAGTTGCTCCTTTTGAAAAATCAACGATTAAAAAAAGTGTTTGGCAACTGATCAACACAATCGTGCCATTTATTATTTTATGGTACCTTGCTTATAAAAGTTTGTCAGTTTCTTATTGGTTAACATTAGTTCCAGCACTGTTAGCCGCTGGATTTATGACAAGGATTTTCATTATTTTTCATGATTGTACCCATTATTCATTCTTTAAGAGTCGACGTGCAAATAGAATAGTTGGAACGTGTATGGGTGTTTTAACATTATTCCCATTTGATCAGTGGGGGCATGAGCATTCTATTCACCACGCTACGAGTGGTAATTTGGATAAGAGGGGTACAGGGGATATTTGGACGCTTACAGTAGATGAATATGTAGCAGCACCATTTAGACTCCGTTTAGCATATCGTTTATATCGCAATCCATTCGTTATGTTTGGGTTAGGCCCGATTTATGTTTTCTTGCTTAAAAATAGATTTAACCGAAAAGGTGCTAGAAAAAAAGAACGTATGAACACTTATTTAACGAATATTTTAATCGTTGCTATTGTAGGAATGCTTTGCTGGGCAATTGGATGGCAATCGTTTCTTTTAGTACATGGTTCTATATTTTTAATAGCAGGTTCAATAGGGATTTGGCTGTTTTACGTACAGCACACATTCGAGGATTCTTATTTTGAAGAAGATAAAGAATGGGAATATGTGAAAGCGGCAGTGGAGGGAAGTTCTTTTTATAAACTTCCAAAAATTTTGCAATTTCTAACGGGTAATATTGGATTTCATCATGTTCACCATTTAAGTCCAAGAGTACCTAACTATAAACTAGAAGAGGCACACAACAATACCCTTCCTTTAAAAAATGTACCAACAATTACGCTTGCTACAAGCTTGCGTTCACTCCGTTTCCGTCTTTGGGATGAGAAAAGTAACAATTTTGTTAGCTTTAAAGATGTCAAAAATATAATTAAAAATAATGTTTCTGTTCGGGTGAAATCTGAACTATAATTGCATCGTATATAAAATTCCCCTTAATCATTTTCGATTTAAGGGGAGTTTTTGTTTAAAGATTAGATGCCAGATAAGAAGAAAAATTAAATGTTTCAAATTGTAATGGAAGCAGATTAGGAATTGCTAGTACGTAAGTACAAATACAAGATGACAATAAATGCATTATGTTAACAAGTGGAGTTATCATGAATGTTCCATTACGATAACTGTTCATAAATCCGACGAAAATTAATAGCAAAAGGGGGATCGTACAACAGTATATCTAAAAAATTAGAAAAGATTTGAACGGAAATTTCATTCATTTTTCTTGGTGTTCCGCATTCCATACACTTAAATAGGATGCATATTCTAATTCATCTGGATTGTCATGTAACATAGAAATGAATTCTAATTTATTTCTATCACAATCTAGAAAGTATACACTTGCAGCGGGCATCCACCTTTGGACAATTGGCTCTTGATTTCCTTTTCCTTGACTTCCTATCACTTCTATTCCACGCTCCTCTAACCACGCTTTAGAAGTCATTAAAAACTCTAAATTTACACCAAAAGCAAAATGTCTCAGCTCAAAGTCTTCGATATTATTTACTTCCCATAGTCCAAGCATTTGTTTTTTATTTTCTCCTAAATTTCTTACATGTAAATGAGTTTCGTATATGTTCTGTATCATTATGATCATTCCTTTCTTTCTTGATAACTACCAGTTGAGTAATGAATGTAGTTCTAATAATGTACAGCTATATCTGATATAC
>NZ_JBEUTW010000083.1:0-20015 GCF_040492675.1 Bacillus sp. AP50 | reverse complement strand
GTATTCACTGAACCAAGCTATTACAGAAAGTCGTCGTATGATGGATGGACATAAGATGGAGTATTTCATTTTATGTTTAAGTTTTATTGGCTGGTTTATATTAAGTTGTATTACGTTAGGGATTGGATTCTTATGGTTAATTCCATATTTCTATACGACATCTGCAGCTTTTTACGAAGAGATTGCAGAAGAATATTATGAGAAAAATATTTAGCACTAAAAAACCCCCGGTATGAATTATTTGTTCATACTGGGGGTTTTTTGTAGAAACTTTATAAACTGATTACTAGTAAGTGGTTTACTGAAATAGTAACCTTGCATATATTTACAGTTATGTTTTTGCAGAAACTTAAGTTGTTTTTCGGTTTCAATTCCTTCGGCGACGACTGAAAGATTTAAAGTATTCGCGAGGGAAAGAATTGTAGAAACGATGGCTCGTTCTTCAGGACGATGATCAGCTAATTGTGTAAATTCTCTCGGTACTTTTAATGTGTCGATTGGAAAAATTGATAAATAAGCAAGAGAAGAGTACCCAGTACCGAAGTCATCAATGGAAGTTTGGATACCGTATTCTTTTAATTGCTTCAGTCTCAATAACGTTTCTTTCTCGTCAATCATTGCAATTCTTTCTGTTAACTCAAGTGTTACATATTTTGGATCGACTTGCACGTCGTTTAATATTTGTGAAATGTTTTCGATTAATTGATCTTGCCGGAATTCTTTTGCGGATAAATTAACACTTATTTTTAAATTTTGGTAGCCAAAGGTATGCCATATTTTTAATTGGAGACAAGCTTCTTGTAATACCCAATGTCCAAGTGGGACTACTTGTGGCGTCTCTTCTACAATTGGAATAAACTCACATGGTGAAATGTCACCTAATAGTGGGTGTTTCCAACGTATTAAAGCTTCAGCACCGATAATTTTATTTGTTGTCGTATCAATTTGTGGTTGATAAACGAGATAAAATTCTTTGTTTACTAAAGCGATTGGCAAATCTTTTTCAATTCGAGCTTTTCGTTCCATTTTTTTATATAGTTCTTTCGTGTAAAGAGAGCTACCGTTTTTTCCTTTATTCTTTGCTTCGTACATGGCCATATCAGCATGCTGCAAAATGGATAGCGCATCTTCACCTGCTTCAGGATATATTGCAATTCCGATGCTCGGTGAGATTTGTAAATGTTGATTTTCGATTTCAAATGGCTCATTCATGGCCGCTACAATCCTATCAGCTATTTTTTGGACATCTGGCTTTTTTTTGTAATTCTCGATAAGGATTGTGAACTCATCCCCAGCTAGCCGCGCGAGTTTCATATTTGATGTTGCTATTCTTTCGAGCCTTTTTGCTACTGCGATGAGCAATAGGTCTCCTACTCGATGACCGAGGGTATCATTAATAACTTTAAAACGGTCTAGGTCGAGAAACATAACAGCAAAAGGCTTTTTCGATATTTTTGCTCGTGCAATTGCCTGTTCTAAATGTTGATGAAATGCACGTCGATTTGCAAGCTCTGTTAAAGTATCATGGTATGCTAGGAAATTAATTTGTTCTTGTTGTTGTTTGCTTTCCGTAATATCTTTAATCATTAAATAAACCCCAGAAATTTTCTCCTTTAAAAAGATCGGTACGGCGGTAACGTGCAAGTAGTAAGTATCTCTGTTTTTATGGTACGCCCGTATTTCTAAAGAGATAGAATACCCCTTTTTCACGCGATGAAAGGCGTTAATCATTTCTTCTAAATCTTCTTCGTATATGAGTGAATAGTAAGGCTGGTTTAATAATTCATTCGTTTGATAACCGAGTAAAGTAGTACCAGCGTTATTTACTTTGAGAAAATTACCGTACAAATCTAATGTGAAGATTGGATCTGGATGATGCTCGTATAAAGATTTAAACATTTGTTGATTATGATAGAGTTCATTTTTCTGTTCTACTAAATCTTCTGTACGTAGTTTAATTTGTTTCTCGAGTTCTGAGTTGAATTGCATTTGAGCTAGCAATAAGATTTTATTTTGTTTTCGAACTAAACTATGACGTATGAGAACGAAAGAGAAAGTTATTATAAGTCCGATTACTATAATAGGCGCAAAAACGTATTCAACTAATATGAAAACAATAAGCATTACTACCGAAATATACGGTAATGATAATCGGATTGATTCACCAATTTTAGGTGTTAGTAGTACTTGTTCTTGTTTTTCAGGCTTTTTTGTATGGAGAATACAGGCGATTGCTACTAGTACTAAGGTTACTTGATAGAAAGGAGTAACTGTAAACATAGAATACTCTGGTATGAAGTATTTTATATACGCATAAATCGCATCTGTAGTAGCATATAAAATTAAAGCACTGCCAAGAAGTGCACCGACCTTTTTAGGTAATAAGGATAGTGGTTTGAATAAAAGGTTGATTCCTATTAAGAGAAAGAGTAAATCAGCCATTGGATAGGTAAGTTGAACAAATATGTCGATATAGGATGTTGTAAAGATATGAATAGTTCGTTCAATAAGTAAGTAGTAACTTAAAGTAAATTGGGCTGTAACGATAATACAAATATCACATAGCATAAAAAGTTTTTCTAATAAATCTCGGTTATAAATGATTTCGTATAGAAAGGCAAACGTAAAGCTAACTAAAAAAAGTAAGTAAAAAAAGTCAGATGGATCAACGAACGTATAGAAGTCCTTTACAATTAAACGCTGATAGGCAACGACTATATCACCGATAAAATAAGAGAGAGCTCCAACAGATAATATGATCCAAAATAAACGAGATAGCCCTTCTTTCATGTTTGAAAAAGAAAGTATATAACTACAAGCGATAATATCAATTAATAGGGTACTCGTTCCGATTAATAGCTGAAAAGAAAATGAGTATTCATATAGAAAAGGCATCGCTACATAGTGAAGCGTTATAGACAGCAATACAATGCTTATAAGAATACTTACATGTGTTTGTTTTTTCATTTATATCACCTACGGTTTCTTGAAAAGCATATATAAGTTTTATATTTATTTTGCACAATTATAGTAAGTTGTAAAGATAGATTTTAATAATTCTTGTTTCTGCCTCCCAACATATCGACATAGGAATTTGAAGTTTGCTATAATGATTAGAATAGTTGCATTATTTAGAAAAATTTAAAAATAATAATTACTGCAACTAGGACATATTGTTTACTATGTGAACTTGTTCTTAATTTAGGGGGGAGGGTTTCACAATGGCAAGTGTATATGAAAATAGTTATATGATCGTTTTGATTTTCTTGCTATTAGGTATATTGCTGCCGGTAGTGGCTCTTACATTAGGAAGGATGCTGCGCCCAAATAAACCAAGTGCAGCAAAGGCGACGACGTATGAGAGTGGAATTGAGCCTTTTCATGATGCAAATATTCGGTTTCATGCTCGTTATTATATTTTTGCTTTATTGTTTGTGATCTTTGATGTAGAAACTTTATTTTTATATCCTTGGGCTGTTGCGTATGACAAGCTAGGTTTATTTGCATTAATTGAAATGCTCATCTTTGTTGTAATGTTGCTAGTTGGATTAGCGTATGCTTGGAAAAAGAAGGTGTTACAATGGTTATAAATTTTGAGGAATTACATCCAAATGAGCGAGCAGAATTAGAACGAAATATCTTTTTTTCTACATTGGAACAGTTGAAAGGATGGGCGAGGAGCAATTCTTTATGGCCGATGACATTCGGACTGGCGTGCTGTGCAATTGAAATGATGGGAGTAGGCTCATCACATTATGATTTAGATCGATTTGGGTCATTTTTTCGGACTTCACCAAGGCAATCGGACGTCATGATTGTATCGGGAACGGTAACGAAGAAGATGGCTCCTATTGTTCGGCGCTTATATGATCAAATGCCCGAACCGAAATGGGTTATTGCGATGGGATCTTGTGCAACAGCAGGTGGTCCGTATGTAAATTCATATGCTGTTGTGAAAGGTGTAGACCAAATTGTACCAGTTGATGTGTATATTCCTGGTTGTCCCCCAAATCCAGCTGCTTTAATTTATGGAATTAATAAATTAAAAGAAAAAATTCGTTACGAAGCAAAGACCGGGAAGCAGGTGACGAATAAATGAGCAATCCAAATAAAGATTTAGAGGAGCTGAAAAAAGAAGCAGCTAGGCGTGCAAAAGAAGAAGCGAGAAAACGCCTTGTAGCGAAACACGAGGCGGAAATAAGTGAGCTTGAGGAAGAAGATCAAGAAAAAGAGAAAGCGCTACCAAAAAAAGATGATATTACTATAGAAGAAGCAAAACGACGTGCAGCAGCAGCTGCAAAAGCAAAAGCGGCGGCGTTAGCGAAGCAGAAAAGAGAAGGAATAGAAGAAGTAACGGAAGAAGAAAAAGCGAAAGCCAAGGCGAAGGCAGCAGCCGCCGCAAAGGCAAAAGCGGCAGCGTTAGCGAAGCAGAAAAGAGAAGGAACCGAAGAAGTAACGGAAGAAGAAAAAGCGAAAGCCAAGGCGAAGGCGGTGGCAGCTGCCAAGGCAAAAGCGGCAGCATTGGCGAAGCAGAAAGCCTCGCAAGGTGATAGGGATTCGGGAGATGAAAAGGCAAAGGCAATTGCAGCGGCAAAAGCGAAAGCAGCAGCGGCTGCAAGAGCGAAGACAAAGGGGGCTGAAGGTAAGAAAGAGGATGAGCCGAAGCAGGAAGAACTGTCCGTAAATCAGCCGTATTTAAATCAGTATGTTGAGGCTATTAGGGAGAAGTTAGGAGAGGGTGCATTAGTAGATTCCTACATTAATAAACTGTCAAAGGATGTGCCAACTCTTGTGGTGGATCCCGAAAAATATTATGAAGTGATGGAGTCACTGCGATTCCATGAGGGACTTGCTTTTGATTATATGTCAGAGCTACATGCGACGGATTTTGTGACACATATGGAAGTGTATGTTCATTTGTTTTCATATAGTAAGAAACAATCGGTAGCGGTGAAGGTAAAGCTAGACCGGGAAACGCCGCAAGTCGAATCTGTGACAGCGCTTTGGAAAGGGGCTGACTGGCCGGAGCGAGAAGCATACGATTTGCTCGGCATTATATTTAAAGGGCATCCGAATTTAACACGTATTTTAATGCCAGAGGATTGGGTAGGATATCCGCTTAGAAAAGACTATGAACCGTATGATGTGGAGGTGTAGCTATGATCCGCACGGAAGAGATGCTTTTGAATGTAGGACCTCAGCATCCGAGTACACATGGTGTGTTCAGGCTCGTAATTAAGATTGACGGGGAAATTATTAAAGAAGCTACACCTGTTATTGGGTATTTACATCGCGGGACGGAAAAGATCGCTGAGAGCTTACAGTATACGCAAATTATCCCTTATACAGATCGAATGGACTATTTATCAGCTATGACGAATAATTACGTCATTTGCCATGCTGTAGAGACGATGATGGGGCTTGAAATTCCAGAGCGTGCCGAATACTTGCGAGTACTTGCGATGGAGCTAGGAAGAATTGCGAGTCATCTCGTTTGGTGGGGGACGAATCTTCTTGATATAGGAGCGGTTAGCCCGTTTTTGTACGCGTTTCGTGAACGAGAGATGATTATAAATTTATTAAATGAATTATGCGGGGCACGGCTTACTTTTAACTATATGAGAGTTGGTGGTGTGAAGTGGGATGCGCCAGATGGTTGGATTGAAAAGGTGGAAGAGTTTGTTCCGTATATGAGGGAGCAACTGGCAGGTTATCATGATCTTGTTAGCGGTAATGAGATTTTCTTAAATCGTGTGAAAGGCGTTGGTATATATAGCGCGGAAGAAGCGATTTCGTATTCTTTAAGCGGAGCAAATTTGCGGTGCACTGGAGTAAACTGGGATCTTCGCAAAGATGAGCCGTATTCGATTTATGATCGTTTTGATTTTGATATTCCTGTTGGAAGCGTGGGAGATGCTTGGGATCGCTACGTTTGCCGAATGCAAGAAATCGAGGAGTCTTTAAAGATTGTTGAGCAAGCAGTTCAGCAGTTCCCGAAAGATGGAGCTGTGCTGGCAAAAGTACCAAAAATTATTAAGGCACCTAAGGGAGAAGCATTTGTACGTATCGAATCGCCGCGCGGAGAGATTGGGTGTTATATCGCTAGTGACGGAAAGAAAGAGCCGTACCGTTTGAAGTTTCGTAGGCCATCTTTTTATAACTTACAAATTTTACCAAGGTTATTGAAAGGTGAAAACATCGCTAATTTAATTACGATTTTAGGTGGAGTTGATATTGTACTTGGGGAGGTTGATGGCTAATGATTGAGACGCTCTTACAATCACCTTCAAGCTGGACGAATTTCTTCATTTTTTTCGGATTAGCGGTACTTCTACTATTTGCAGTCCTTGGCTTCGTTACATATGGAATCTTGGCAGAACGGAAAGTGATGGGGTTTATGCAAGGGCGGATTGGCCCAAACCAGGTTGGAGGCCGATTTGGTTTACTGCAAACGGTAGCTGATGTTTTAAAACTATTATTGAAAGAAGATAGTATTCCGAAAGCAGCAGATAAACCGCTGTTTATATTAGCACCTGTCATTGCATTTGCACCAGCATTTATGGTGCTTGCAGTTATCCCGTTCACTGATAAATTTCAATTTGCAGATATTGGAGTCGGGTTACTTTATTATATCGCTGTTTCCGGTATTACGACGATAGGTGTTGTAACTGGGGGATGGGCATCGAATAATAAATATTCCCTTTTAGGAGGGATGCGTGCGGCGGCGCAAATGATTTCTTATGAGATTCCGCTCGTAATGAGTGTAATTGGTATCGTTTTGCTAGCTGGTAGCCTGAATTTAAATGAGATTGTAGCGGCGCAGGAGAAGGTTTGGTACATTTTCGTACAGCCAATTGGCTTCGTCGTTTTCTTAATCGCAGCAGTTGCAGAGTTAAATAGAACGCCATTCGATTTGCCAGAAGCGGAGTCAGAACTTGTTTCTGGATATCATACGGAATACTCAGGTTTTCGCTGGGCGTTTTTCATGCTTTCAGAGTACGTATATTTCTTCGGGATGGCATCGTTAATTACAGTGCTCTTTTTAGGCGGATGGAATCCAGTCATGTTTCTTGGATTTATCCCAGGTGCCGTATGGTTTGCTTTGAAATTTAGCAGTGTAGTCTTTCTATTAATTTGGTTCCGCGTTACGTTCCCGCGTATAAGAGGTGACCAGTTAATGGAGTTTGGTTGGAAAGTATTATTGCCGATTGCACTTGCAAATATTTTCTTAACGGCATTGATTAAGGAGTTATTCTTCTAATCTATGAGGGGGGTGCCAGTAAGAGATGAAAGGACTATTTAAAGGATTAAAATATACATTAAGTAATTTGAGCAAGAAGAAGGTAACGTATGATTATCCAAATCAACCGTTGCCGTTGCCAGACCGTTTTCGTGGAATTCAAAAATTTTATCCGGAGAAATGTATTGTTTGTAATCAGTGCTCTAACATTTGTCCGACAGACTGTATTCAGTTAACAGGAAAGAAACATCCGGATCCTACGAAAAAAGGAAAAATTATCGACACGTATGATATTAATTTTGAAATTTGTATTCTTTGTGATTTATGTACAGAAGTTTGTCCGACAGAGGCAATTGTCATGACAAATAACTTTGAACTCGCGGAATATTCACGTGATGACTTATTTAAAAATTTGCAGTGGCTTGACGAAAACGACGAAAACGTCAGGAAGGAGAACAAGGCATGAATGGCGAGTTTGTAGCATTCTTTATACTATCCTTGTCTGCAATTATCGGCGGTGTTCTTATGTTGAACTTAACGAAAGTTATGCACATGATGCTAGCTCTCGTTCTGACATTTCTCAGCATTGCAGGTTTGTATTTTCTTTTATCAGCTGAATTTATAGGCGTTGCACAAATTTTACTTTACTCTGGTGCAATCACAATTATTATGATTTTCGGCATTATGTTAACGAAACATAACGCGGAAAATGAATCGCGTCTTACTCTTCGAAAATGGATTATCTTCTTTGCAGTTGTAGCATTTGGAGCGGTTATGTATTTCGCTGTTAATAATGTTGATTTTGCAAATGAAAGCACACAAGGAAGTTTACCTCTCCATGAAAACAACACACTTCAAATCGGTACGCTTCTCTATTCAAAATATATTATCCCATTTGAACTAACTTCAGTTATTTTACTTGTAGCACTCGTTGGCGCGATTGTACTTGCGAAAAAGGATGAGAAAGAGGAGGATTCCAATGAGTAGCGTTCCAGCTTCTGCATATTTAACACTTGCGATTATTTTGTTTTGCATCGGTCTATTTGGAGCTTTAACAAAGCGGAATACAGTAATCGTATTAGTTTGTATCGAATTAATGTTGAATGCTGCCAATTTAAACTTAGTGGCGTTTAGTAAATTAGGCTTATTTCCGAATTTAACAGGTCAAATTTTCTCACTGTTTACGATGGCTGTAGCGGCAGCGGAAGCGGCGGTAGGACTCGCTATTTTAATTGCTTTATATCGTAATCGTACAACAGTTCAGGTGGATGAAATGGATACGCTTAAAGGATAGCATTGTGACCGAAAAAGGGGGAAGGAAACAATGATCGATTATGCATGGCTCATACCGCTTTTCCCACTCGTTTCGTTTTTGTTACTTATTATATTCGGGAAGAAAATTAGAGAAGGAAGCAGCGTACTTAGTATTTTTTTCGTCTTTCTCTCCTTTATACTTGCGGTACTTGTGTTAATAGAAAGGTTTTCAGAAGCAAGCGTGAAGCATAAGTGGGTGTGGCTTAGAGCTGGAGATGTGGATATATCATTCGGCTTTGAAGTGACTGCATTAGGAGCTTTAATGTTATTTATCGTGACGCTTGTGAGTCTACTTGTACATGTGTATTCGAAAGGTTATATGAAAGGTGATGAACGATTACCAACCTTTTACGCATATTTAGGACTCTTTACATTTGCGATGTTAGGGCTTGTTATATCAACGAATTTATTACAGCTTTATATATTTTGGGAATTAGTTGGCCTTGGTTCATTTTTACTTATCGGTTTTTATTTCTTTAAAGAAGAAGCGAAGGCTGCTGCAAAAAAGGCTTTTATTATGACCCGTATTGGGGATGTTGGTTTATTTATCGGGATGATCTTAATTTTTTGGTACGCAGGTAGTTTTGAATATGACGCAATATTTAGGGCGATTTATACAGGGGATCTACCTCCTTACATGATTACAATAACAGCGATATTAATTTTTATCGGGGCGATGGGAAAATCAGGTCAGTTCCCGCTTCATACGTGGTTGCCAGATGCAATGGAAGGGCCAACGCCCGTTTCGGCACTTATTCACGCGGCGACGATGGTCGCAGCTGGCGTATATTTAGTAGCGACGATGTTTCCTCTATTTTCAGCAAGTACAGTGGCGATGCAGACAGTGGCAATCGTTGGAGCTTTCACTGCAATCTTTGCGGCCTCTATCGGTCTTGTGCAAACAGATATAAAGAGGGTGCTTGCTTATTCTACAGTTAGCCAGCTCGGGTATATGATGCTCGCGTTAGGTTCTGCCGGTTATGTAGCTGGTATATTCCATTTAACGACACACGCTTTTTTTAAAGCACTATTATTTTTGGCGGCAGGAAGTGTAATTCATGCTGTGCATACGCAAAACATTAATAAAATGGGCGGTTTACAGAAGAAGATGAAAGTAACTGGTACGCTATTTTTAATAGGTACCCTTGCCATTAGCGGTGTTCCGCTGCTTTCCGGTTTTTTCAGCAAAGATGAAATTTTAGCGGCGACGTGGATGAATGGCAATTACGTTTTATTTACTTTAGCGGTAATTGCGGCGTTTTTAACAGCATTTTATATGTTCCGCCTATACTTTCTTGTCTTTACTGGAGAAACGAAGACGAAGGAAGAAGTGCATGAATCGCCTCGCGTTATGACGTATCCAATGATTGTTCTCGGCGTTCTTGCGGTAGTGGCAGGATATATAAATACACCATGGTTTGGGACATTTCTCGGAGATTGGTTGACGAAAGATGTAGGGTTTAAGGTTGAAGAAGCGCATGGACCAGTTTGGATTATGATTGTTGCGACACTCGTTTCATTTGCGGGAATCGCTCTTGCATATTTCATATATGGCAAGAAATCAATTTCTAGAGATTGGGCTGGGGGTACGGAAACATCTCTTTATAATCTTTTGAAAGAAAAATATTATGTGGATGAACTATACAACATGACGGTGATCCCTATTACGAAAGGAATCGCTCATGTGCTTCGCTTATTTGAAGTGTATGTAGTCGAAGGAATTGCAGTTTTAATTGGAAGTGTAGTTAAAGGCACAAGTAATCTTGGATCGAAACTTCAAAACGGGAATGTACAAGTGTACGGTACTGTAACGGCGGTTTCGCTCGCTGTACTCGTCATTATTTTGCTCTATACGGGAGGGGATTTACGATGAATGATTTGTTGTTAACGTTCTTCATTTTTTCCCCGCTTTTAGGAATTTTATTGCTTGTATTAACACCGAAAAAGGAATTGCGTACAGTGCGGGCGCTTGGCTTATTTGGGACGGCACTTCCATTTGGAATTGCTATCGTCCTCGCTTGTACATATGCTTCTGGAAAGAATTTGTCACTATTTGATGAAAAGGTGAAATGGATTAAGTTCGGCGATTTTACAGCGGTGGATAAAAGGTGGTTTTCTATTTATTACGAGCTTGGTATTGATGGTTTGTCGCTTGTCATGATGGTACTGACGGCTCTTCTAGCAACGCTTGCAGCAATTGCAGCCTTTTCTATTAAAAGAAATTTAAAAGCATTTTATATGCTGTTACTCATGCTAGAAATAGGAATGCTCGGCGTCTTTGCTGCTCAAAACTTAATGTTGTTTTTTATCTTCTTTGAAATTACGTTGCCACCAATGTTCTTATTAATTGGAAAGTGGGGAAAATTGTCGAGTGAAAAGGCTGCGTATAGTTATTTAATATATAACGGTATTGGCTCAGCTATTTTGCTCATTGTTTTCTCAATTTTGTTTGCGAAAACAGGTACAACAAATATTGTGGAGCTGAAAGAGATATTAAGAAGCATAAACGCAGAGGGAGCACTCGTCATCCCAAGTAGCTTGCAGCTTAGTGTATTTATTGCCATAATGATTGCTTTTGCAATTAAACTACCTGTTTTTCCGTTGCACCGCTGGATGGTCAATGTACACATAGAAGCGCATCCAGCTGTAGTTATGCTTCATGCTGGAGTTTTGCTAAAGATTGGAGCATACGGTATTATTCGCTTCGGGAAAGGGCTATTCCCGGAATATTTTCACGATGTTGCAACGCTAATTGCTATATTAGGCGTAATTAATTTATTATACGGTGCCTTTTTAGCGCTCATCCAAACGGACTTTAGGAAAGTACTGGCTTACTCTAGTATTTCGCATATGGGAATTGTGTTAATGGGACTTGCGTCACTTAATGCACCTGGTACACAAGGAGCGCTATTCCAAGTTGTATCACATGGTTTAATTGCAGCCTTGCTATTCTTCCTACTGGGTGTTATAGAACAACGATTTGGAACTTCGGATATTACGGTGCTAGGCGGACTTGCGAAAAGTGTACCGATACTTAGCGGATTCTTTTTAGCAGGAGGAATGGCCTCGCTTGGATTACCAGGGATGTCTGGGTTTGTTAGTGAATTTCTTGCCTTTCTCGGTTTATTTCAAGGAGAGCCCGTCATTGCTGCAGTCGGTGTGATTGGCATCATTTTAACCGCTGTATATGTATTAAGGGCGACACTTCAAGTGACATTTGGAAAGAGAGAGTGGGAAGCAAAAACTGATATACACGGATGGGAGTATGTCCCTGTTTTACTACTTATCTTTTGTATTATTGCAATTGGAGTTATGCCAGAAATACTAGGGGATCCGCTTCAAAATACATTGAAAACACTGGGGGTGAAGTAGGATGGATATGAATACGTTACTTAGTTTATCGTGGCATCTAATGGTGCCAGAATTTATTATTCTCGGCGCCGCCATCCTTCTTTCCATATGTGATTTGTTTTTTAAGCTGAACCATAGATATGTAGCTTTTGGTGCGATTGCTGCCATCGTATTGGCAATCGTGTCATTAATTACTCTATATAGCGAACCAGCAGGAGATATTTTAAATGGATCGTTTGTGTTAGATGGATTTTCAAAAGGGTTTAAAACGTTGCTATTAGGTGCCTCAGCTCTCATTTTATGCACCGCAATGAGCGATGATAAGAAGAATCCAATTGAAGATAAGGGTGAATATTATTACTTATTTTTAATGGCACTTCTTGGTGCGATGTTCATGGCTTCTAGTGTTGATTTTATTACCCTTTTCGTTGGTTTGGAGTTACTTTCACTTTCTTCTTATATTTTAGTAGGAATACGAAAAAAGAGCTGTGCATCAAATGAAGCGGCAATGAAATACGTCATTAGCGGAGGAATTGGAACGGCGATTACGCTCTTCGGAATGAGTTATTTATACGGTATTACAGGTTCAACTAACATTGTAGATATGCAAAAGGTACTCACTGGGGAACTCGCTAGTGGTATTCAGTTATTGTTAGCTCTCGCATTTCTTTTATTGCTAGTCGGTCTCTCATTTAAAATTGCCACAGTGCCGTTTCATATGTGGGCACCTGATGTATATGAAGGAGCGGCTACACCAGTTACTGCTTTTCTTGGAACGATTTCTAAAATTGCTGGTTTCCTACTCATTATTCGTTTGTTCCTTATGGTTTTTGCAAGTGTATTAATACAAGGAGATATGCAATCTTTATATGGGCATATGAGTATATATATTGCGGTGCTAGCAAGTATTACGATGATTGTTGGGAATGTAGTCGCGTTAAAACAATACAATATAAAGCGTTTATTTGCTTATTCGGGCATTGCTCATGCAGGGTATTTACTCGTTCCACTTGTGGCATTATCACCATTTACGATGGATAGCATGTGGTTTTATATGCTGGCATACATGCTTATGAATATAGGTGCATTTGCTATCATACACGGCTTAATCTTACAAAATGATGAGGAAAATATAACGATTTTCACAGGTTTATATAAAAGGTCACCATTTGCAGCGATTATGATGACAATCTTTATTTTATCGCTGGCTGGGATACCAGGAACGGCTGGCTTCATTGGAAAGATTAATATCTTTTTAGGCGCACTTCATGTAGAGCCAGCACATTACGTACTAGCTTCGATTATGATGGGTACGACGGTTGTTTCATTCGTATATTATTTCCGTATTTTACAACAAATGTTTTTCCGCACAGGAGAGACAGAAGAGAGAATACGGTTACCGTTAAATATAAAGGTTGTTATGAGTCTTTGTGCAATTTCGATTGTAATACTAGGGATTATGCCGATGATTGGGTACAATTTCTTTTATGAATATTTTCCATTAATGAAAGATTTCTTCTTCTTAGGGAACGTGGTACAATAGTGAAAATAAAAGGTGTGGAGTCAGTACTCTGCGCTTTTTATTTTGTGTTAACTTGTAATGTAGATATACGTTTTTGGAAAGAAAATCACGATGTAAAATGTAAGATGTCTATGTGCATTTGAAAAAGTGTAGCTCCTACTTATTATGGTATCGTTTTTATATTCTTTCATAAGTAGTAGCTGAGTAAAAAGGGGTCGATTTTTTGGCACAACTTTTAGGGCAACAAGCACTGATTGCCATTGTTTCGCATTTATTGTTTATTACCATTACGTGGTGGGCCTTACAAGGCATTCACATTGAGCGTTTAATGAAGTCCGGAAAAGTGCTGCAGACGCGAGTATTACTCATCTTAATTACAATTGCAATTGGGACATCTGTAAGTAACTTTTTCCTTGATTATTTAGGCTATTCGAAGAGTTTAACGTATTTAGTAAAGTAAGTGTATAGAACCTCAAATCTCCGTTAACAATGGGGATAGGAGGGGATGAAATTGAAGCTTAAAGCCATTCTTATTGTTGCACTTAGTGTTGTTTTATTTTTGGTTGGATATAGAGAGATGAAACCGATAAGCGATGAACAGAAAATGGAGAGCATGATCAAGGCTTTAGAGAAAAATGATGCTAAAGTAGAAAAATGGTCATGGTTAGCGAGAGAAACAAAAACAATTTCTAACATACATACGTTTCAAAAGTTGTTAAACGATGTGAAGGAAAAGGCAAATATTCAAAAGTGGGAAGTAGAGCAATCTCCAGATGGATATAAAGCTACATCCTATAAAAAGCTTTCTTCTTATGAAGAACGAGTAGTAGTAACTTGGAGTAAAGAAAATACTAAAGAAAACACTTTCATTATCTTTGAAGTAAGTGGGGCGAAATGGGACCCGAAGTATGTTCAAAACATGAATAAAATTTTTAGTGAAAAACCTATAATTTACACTTGTGTTCAAGGTGTACTGAATGATAAGATTGAAGGTGTTTTGCAAAATAAAACCAATCAGGTTTTGAAAGATCTTTCAGCAAGAGCGATCGAACAAGTAGAAGAAAGAGCATTTGTGTCAGTCTCCGCATACAATAAAAAGTGGGATGACGCTCTTTCAACAAATAGAGAGAAAATAAATGTGCAAATAGCAATACGTTCTACAGACAACAAAGATACAATTGTGGTTGGCACACCGATCATAACTTCTGAGTATTGAGTGAATAGATACTGAAAAAAGGACACGGAGGGGAATAATTTGGAAAAGATCATCGTCCGTGGCGGAAAGCGGTTAAACGGCACAGTGCGTGTTGAGGGCGCAAAAAATGCTGTATTACCTATAATCGCTGCAGCCCTATTAGCGAGTGATGGAAAGAATGTACTATCTGAAGTACCAGTTTTGTCTGATGTATACACAATTAATGAGGTATTACGTCATTTAAATGCTGAAGTCGTATTTGAAAATAATCAAGTAACAATCGATTCTTCTAAAGAACTAAACATTGAAGCACCATTTGAATATGTACGTAAAATGCGTGCATCTGTTCAAGTAATGGGACCATTATTAGCACGTAACGGTCGTGCTCGTATTGCACTTCCTGGTGGATGTGCAATTGGTTCACGTCCAATTGACCAACATTTAAAAGGCTTCGAAGCAATGGGAGCGAAAGTACAGGTTGGTAACGGTTTTGTTGAGGCATATGTTGAGGGAGAACTAAAAGGAGCTAAAATCTACTTAGACTTCCCAAGCGTAGGCGCGACAGAAAACATTATGTCTGCAGCTACATTAGCAAAAGGGACAACAATTCTTGAAAACGCAGCGAAAGAACCAGAAATCGTTGACTTAGCTAACTTCTTAAATGCGATGGGAGCGAAAGTACGCGGAGCTGGAACTGGAACGATTCGTATCGAAGGCGTTGATAAATTATATGGTGCAAACCACTCTATTATTCCTGACCGTATTGAAGCGGGAACATTCATGGTTGCAGCAGCAATTACTGGTGGAGACATCTTAATTGAAAATGCTGTACCTGAACATTTACGCTCAATTACAGCGAAAATGGAAGAAATGGGTGTTAAAATTATTGAGGAAAACGAAGGTGTACGTGTTATCGGCCCAGATAAGTTAAAAGCGGTTGATATTAAAACTATGCCTCACCCAGGTTTCCCAACAGACATGCAATCACAAATGATGGCATTATTACTACAAGCTGATGGAACAAGCATGATTACAGAAACGGTATTCGAAAACCGCTTTATGCACGTTGAAGAATTCCGTCGTATGAATGCTGATATTAAAATTGAAGGTCGTTCTGTTATTATGAACGGTCCAAACAGCTTACAAGGTGCTGAAGTAGCAGCAACTGACTTACGTGCTGCAGCTGCATTAATCTTAGCTGGTTTAGTATCAGAAGGTTATACTCGTGTAACTGAGTTAAAACATCTTGACCGTGGCTATGTAAACTTCCATAAGAAATTAGCTGCATTAGGTGCAACTATTGAACGTGTAAACGAAAAAGTAGAAGAAGTGAAAGAACAAGAAGTTTCTGATCTTCACGCTTAATTGAAATAGTCTCTATGTCTTTTGACATAGGGGCTATTTTTTTGGGTTATTACTGTTATAGTCAATAAATTCTATACTTATGCACGTACCAGTAAAAATATTTAGAAAATTTCTGTTTTATACTCTTCCCCTTAAGTATGTTCTAAAAGAAAGAGTTGTTCCATAAGAATGAATGGAGTAAAGCTTTTATATTGGGGGAAAATAGGATGAAATTTTCAAAGCCACTTTTTATTACAGTAGCGCTCTTAATAGCGCTCGTTATCATTGTACCTGCAGCCCTTGTTATTCCATTTGCGAAAGCAAAAGTAGGGGAAGAAACGGCCTCTAAAACTCCTCCAGCGATAGAAAGTATACCAGCTCCAGGAAAAGTAGATACAGCTGTTCAAGTTGCTGTATATCGCGAAAAACAGAAGAAGGTAGAAACATTACCAGTGGAGGAGTATGTGACAGGTGTAGTAGCTTCTGAGATGAATGCCAGTTTTGAAATAGAGGCACTAAAGGCACAGGCATTAGCAGCGAGAACATTTGTAGTACAACGTATGCTAAGCGGAGGAAAGAAAAATAATGCGGACGTGACAGATACGGTGAAAGATCAAGTGTACAAAAGCAAAGATGAATTGAAGAAGCAATGGGGTAATAACTACGAAAATAATTTGAAGAAAATTGAAGAAGCCGTTTCGAAAACAGCAGGACAAGTTTTAACGTATGATGGAAAACCAATTTCAGCATCCTTCTTTTCAACGAGTAATGGCCGAACAGAAAATGCAGCTGACTATTGGGGAAATGATTATCCGTACTTGAAAAGTGTAGATAGTCCGTGGGATCAAGCCTCTCCAAAGTTTACGAGCGAGCAAACATTTACAGTAGCTGATTTTCAAAAACGTCTCGGTGTGAAAGTGCTAGCAGACGGGAAGGTTGGAAATATTAAAGACCTTACGGAAGGAAAGCGCGTAAAGGATGTAGCTTTTCAAGGAAAAACATTAACAGGAAAAGAAGTTCGTGAAAAGTTAGATTTACGTTCTTCTGATTTCACGTGGAAACAACAAGGAGATAAAATCATCGTTACGACGAAAGGGTTCGGTCACGGCGTTGGTATGAGTCAATACGGGGCGAACGGCATGGCAGCGGAAGGAAAGAAATATACAGATATCGTCGCTCATTACTATAAAGGCGTTGAAATAAAGACGATGAATGATTATGAAGGAAAACTGATGGTGAAGAAATAGGTGTCAGAACTCTGGCACCTATTTTTTCTGTTTAAAATATCATAATTTTCCATTAACTGTTTGATATAATAGGATAAAAAGGCATTTGGGGGGAATGAAATGGCGTTACTAGAGTTGAAACAGTTAGGGAAGGCGAACCAGTTACCGGAAATTGAGCTAAAGGTTGAAAAAGGACAATGTATTGTTTTGCAATGCAATAATCATACAGCTAAAGTGTTACACCGCATTATTATTGGTGAAGAAGAAGCTTCAACTGGCAACGTACTGTTTGAAGGGGAAGCAATTGGAAAGAAAAATTATTCCCGCATAGGCTTTTGTTTTTTGAAGGATGAAGCATATGATCGTTTGAAGGTGAAGGAATACTTTAAGTTTTTAATGGGACTTTATGAATCAAATATGAGTACGGAAGAAGTTGTACAATATGTTGGTCTCTTAGATAAGTTAAACGTTAAAATAGAAAAACTATCATTTTCAGAGAAACGTCGTCTTCATATTGGGCGAGTGATGATTCATAATCCGGATTTAGTCGTTTTGGAAGAGCCAGAGCAAAATGTAGATACAGAGAGTACGATTATTATTCGAAAAGCGATTATGAAAATGAAAGAGCAAGGAAAAGCAATTTTTATTACGTCATCTTTCCTATCGGATGCCCTTTCGTTAACGGAAGATGTATACATACTAAACAATGACGGTGTGAAAAAAGTAGAAATTGAACAAGAGGAAGCAGAAGAAGTCGATGAAGAGAAGGTCGTTCAAATAATTCCGCAAATGAAGTTAGAAAGAATACCTGCGAAAGTGAACGATAAAATCATTTTACTTGATCCGATGGAAATCCATTTCATTGAAACACAAAACGGAGTAACACATATTCACGTTCGTGAAGGAGATTTCGTATGCGCTTTAACATTAGGTGAACTAGAAGCAAGGTTAACAGGTTTTGGTTTCTTTAGATGTCATCGCTCGTACCTTGTGAATTTACAAAGAGTGCGAGAAGTGATTACTTGGACTCGTAATAGTTTTAGCTTAATTTTAGACGACGAAAGAAAAAGTTCAATCCCGCTTTCAAAAGGACGAATGGATGAATTAAAAGGTGTTATTGGACTATAAAAGTGCTCCAATAAGCTCAACATGCGATTCATTCACCGGTAAAAATACTCCTTTTACCGGTATTTTAATGCGCCTACCCTTTGTTTTTCATATGATTGAGTCAAGAAAAGCGAAACAAACGAACGAAAAGCGCTAAAGCGACTTTCATCTATAAAGAAGAAAAACAAAGGAGATGAAGAAATGACATTGGCAATTGAAATGAAAGATGTAATGAAAAGTTTCAGTGGAAAAACGGCACTTCGAAATGTAAATATTGAGGTGAAGCAAGGAGAGATATTCGGATTCCTTGGACCGAGTGGATCTGGTAAGACGACAACAGTAAAAATTTTAACTTCTCAATTGCTTCATAGTGTTGGAACGGTAAGAGTATTAGGGAAAGATATTACAGGACCAAGTAGCATCGATTACAAACGAATTGGTATTTTAACAGATAACAGCGGCTTATATGAAAGACTTAGCATTTATGATAACTTACTATTATTTTGTGACTTATATGATTGCAAAAAAGAACGAATCGATGAAGTACTAGCACAAGTGAATTTATTAGATGATAAAAAAACACCAGTAAAAAAATTATCAAAGGGAATGAAGCAACGCGTCACACTAGCAAGAGCAATCCTTCATAAACCAGATATCCTTTTCTTAGACGAACCAACATCTGCACTTGATCCAGTAAACGTACAAAACATTCATAAAATCTTAAAAGACTTAAATAAAGAAGGAACGACGATTTTCTTAACGACTCACAACATGGACGAAGCAGAAACGCTTTGTAACCGCATTGCCTTCCTGTGTGGCGGAGAAATTGTAGCACTTGATACACCGGAGAACCTTCGCTTACAATACGCGAAAGATCAAATACAAGTCGTGTTAAAGGATAAGAAGAAAGAAACGGTACAAAAAGATGAATTAGGTGCAAAACGTATTTCAGAATGGATGAACAAAGGAGAATTACTATCCATTCATTCACACGAACCAACTTTAGGCGATATTTTTATTGAAGTTACTGGGAGGGGATTATAATGACATTTTCAATGAGACGTGTATCAGCTATTTTTAGAAAAGAAGTACAAGATTTTAAGACAAATTCACAAGTGTTGTTAATGGCATTTTTACCAATTATACTTTCATTTTTGTTTAGCAGATTTGGAGCGGGAAAGGAAATGTTAGGCATTACTACTATAACGGCCTTCCTATTTGTCGCAGGCTTTGTTCAATCTATGGTAATTGCAGAAGAAAAAGAAAAACATACATTGCGTGTATTAATGCTATCACCGGCATCTTCGGTTGAAGTTCTACTTGGAAAAAGTATATTAACAGCATGTTTGACATTGGGCATTTGTATTGTGAACTTATTTATTTTGGATCAATTCAGTGGAAATCTATTATTGCTAGGATTTATTTTCTTATGTGGAACAATTTTATTTATTGTGATTGGAACAATGATTGGATTGTTAGCTGCATCTGTACCACAAACATCAATAATTGGAATGCCGATATTAATGACGATGTATTTGGCTGTACAGTTTGAGCCAATGGTTGAAAATAAAGTAATTAAGACGATGATTGGATATCTTCCAACAGCTCATATTGTGAAAGCACTTAACAGTTTAGTAGGTGGGGCGGGATTTGGTAGTATTAGTGGGCATGTATTAAATGTTGCAGTTTGGCTTATTATATCGCTCTTTGTATGTT